>NZ_JBEYJU010000040.1:0-48452 GCF_040703965.1 Streptomyces sp. NPDC006655
GACGCCCCTGAAAGGGGCGCTGGGGGCACCCCCGGCCGAAGGCTGGGGGAGGAACTGCGCGACCGGCCACGACGTACCCGCACCCGCGCACGACGGATCCATCCGCCCCCTTCGGCCACGCGACTCGGCGCCGGGCTCGCCCGTCAGGCCGCCGGTGCGGAGCTCAGCCCCTGCGGTCGGCGACGGCCCAGGACGCCAGGGCCACCGCTCCCGCCACGCCGAGGACGGACGGCCAGGCGCCGACCTTCTTGGCCAGCGGGTGCGACCCGGCGAACGCGGCGACGTACGCGGCGGACAGCGCCCCGGCCGCCTTCCCGCCCGCCCGCTGCCGCCACTGCTGCGCGGCCGCGGCCCCGGCGACGGCCAGCACGGCCCCGCCCAGCGGCCGCTGCTTCGTCCAGCGCGCGACGCCGTACCCTCCGACGAGCCCGCTCGCGGCGATCACCGAACTGGGAACCCTGGCCATTGCTCTCTCCCTCTGTCTGGATCCCCCGAGGCTAACCCGGCGACTACCGCACCGACCGGACCGACCCCACCGAGCGGACCTGGGCCGACCCGGGGCACCCCGGCGGCCTCAGGACCGCCAGCGCGGGCTGAGGGCTATGGCGCGGAGCTGCTTCATGGTGAGCGCCGGCGTCGTGCGGGTCGGGGAGCTGTGCTGGGTGCCGGCGTTGAAGGCGCTGATCACCACCCGGAAGCCGTCCTCGCGCAGGGTGTCGACGGTCCACATCACGACCCCGGCGATCCCCTTCTCCCCGGGCGCCTTGTGCTCGGCGACCCGGGTCCCGTCGGGAAGGGTCTCGGACCCGGCGCCGAACAGCTGGTTCGCGACGTCGGACATGTTCGGCTGCACGTTGATCTGGACGAGGCTCCGGCCGTGCCCGTCGTCGACGACGACGTAGGTGAACTGACTGTCGTCGTCCCCCTCGGCGCGCCCCACCACCTTCACCGACGTGGGGATCAGCGACACGAGGGTCCCCGCGATCGCCTTGCCGTCCTCCTCCACGGAGGCGGGCGGCTCCTGGGTCCCTCGGGGGTCCTGCGGGATGGCGTCGACCACCCCCCGCCACTCCTTGGCGGCCGCGAGCTTCTTCAACTGGGCCGCGGAAAGCGGAGGTTGCGCCCGACTGATCGGCGCGTCCTTCTCGGCGGCGGCGTTCCACTCGCTGACGGTGACGTGGTGGCCGTCCGGGGTGACCAGGTTCGCGGTCCAGAGCCTGGTGTCCACCCGCCGGTCGGGATACTCGTACCCCTTCATCACGGTCACGACGGAGGCGTCGGGCAGATGGCTGGTGACGCAGCTGTCGTAGGGGATGTAGACCTTGTCGGGGCACCGGGTGGCCTGCCGGGCGTCGTACCCGCCGGGCCGCACCCGGTTCACGGCGACGCTGACGGCGGCGGCCCCGTGCCCGTCGTCGTACACGACCTGCGCGTACGGATCCACGAGCGGCTCGTTCGGGTCGACGCCGCGCCCCTGCGCGTTGGCGAACGTCCCCTTCGGCAGCAGTCTCTCCAGCGTGCGGATCATGTCGTCCGAGGTGACGTCCCGCCCGGCGGCGGAGGAGGCGACCTCGGGGGTGGTGCTCGCGGCGGCGGGCGGCCGCGCGGGCGCCGACGGGCCGCCGCCCCAGTCCACCGCCAGCGCGCCGCCCACGCCGACGAGCGCGACCCCCGCCGCGCCGCCCAGGACGGCGGCCCGCCGCCGCTGCCGCAGCCGCCGCCCCCGGACCGTCCCGGCGGCGGCCAGCGCGGCCCGGTCGGTGTCGAAGTCGGCCCCGGCGTGGTGCAGGGCGGCGGAGAGCTCACGCTCGAAGGGATCGCTGTCGCTGTCGCTGTCGCTGTGCCGCTGTTCGACGGGCATGACGAACCACCGTTTCCACAAGATCTGGGGTCGGGAAGGTCTGGGGTCGGGAAGGTCTGAGGTCAGGGGCGGGCGTATTCGGCGAGGTCCTCGCCGAGCAGCTCGCGCAGCCGGGCCAGGGCCCGCACGCACCGCGTACGGACGGCGGCCGAGCTCACGTTGAGCGCGTCCGCGGTCTCGTGTATCGACCGGTCCTCCCAGTACCGCAGGACGACCACGGCCCGGTCCTTGGCGGGCAGCCGGGCGAGCGCGTCGAGGAGGGTCAGCCGCAGGGACGGGTCGGAACCGGCGGCCACCTGCTCCGGGAGGGAGTCCCGCGCCCGCTCCCGGCTGCTGAACCGCCGCCGGTGGGCGAGGAACGTCCGGGTGAGGACCGTCTGCGCGTACCCGGCGGGGTTGCCGACGCGCGAGACGCGCCCCCAGCGGACGTAGATCCGGCCGAGGGCCTCCTGGACCAGGTCCTCGGCGAGGTGCGTGTCCCCGGCGGTGAGCAGGCAGGCGGACCGGTACAGGTGCCCGGCCCGCGCCGCGGCGAACTCGGCGTAGTCCTCCACGCCGCTGCCCTGACTCATCCGCAAGCTCCCCCGTCCCCGGCACCGTGCCGGCCGCTCCACCCCATTGATGCGGTGGGCAGGGGAGAATGTTTCAGGAGACGCGAAGAAAACTCAGAGCGGTCTCAGACCCGGTCCAGCGGCCGGTGGACCCCCTGCGGCAGCTCCACCCGGATCACGTCCCCGGGCCGCACCACACCCCCCACCGTCACCACGCTCATCACCCCGGCCTTACGGACGGTCCGCCCGCTCTCGTCCCGCCCGACCACCTGCTTCAGCAGCCCCTGCTGGAAGCCGTCGATCTGCGCGCACGGATTGCGCAGCCCGGTCACCTCCACCACGGCCTGCTCCCCGATCCGCAGCAGTGTCCCGGTCGGCAGCCCCAGCAGATCCAGGCCGCGGGTGGTGATGTTCTCCCCGAGCTCCCCGGCCCCCACCCGGAACCCGGCGCCCGCCACCTCCGCGAACAACTCCTCGTGGATCAGGTGCACCTGACGCAGGTTCGGATGGTCCGGGTCCCGCGCCACCCGCGAGCGGTGCTTCACCGTGACCCCGGCATGGACGTCCCCCTCCACCCCGAGCCCGGCGAGCAGCGTGATGCTCTCCCGGTTCGGCTTGGTGAAGGAGTAGACCCCGTTACGACTGACTGCGACCACGACCCCGTCCATGCCGCCGACTCTAACCATGCGCCCACCCGGGCGGAAGATCGGCGACGACCAGCCGGTACCCCGCCCCCTGTTCCGGCGCGGCCCGCCTCCCTAGGCCAGCGCCGCCCGTACCGCGTCGACGAGTGCGGTCGCGCGGGGGTCCTCGGCGCCCTCGACGATGCTGTTCATGACGTAACCGAAGGCGACGCCGTGTTCGGGGTCGGCGAAACCCAGCGAGCCACCCCGGCCGGGATGGCCGAAGGCGCGCGGACCGGTCAGGGGGTTCGTCTCGACGGGCAGCATGTAACCGGAGGCGAAGCGGACCGGGAACATGATGACCTTGTCCGTCCCGGCGGCCTGCTCCGCGGTCGCCGCCGCCAGGGTCTCGGGGCTGAACAGCCGCACCCCGTCCACCTCACCGACCAGCGCGGCGTACATCCGGGCGAGGCCGCGCGCGGTGCAGATCCCGTTGGACGCGGGGATCTCGGCGGCCTGCACCTCGGCCGAGTTGAAGTCGATCTCGGCGGGATCCGTGAGGGCGAACGCCCGGTTGCTCAGCGACCGCGGATCCTGCAACGCCGCGACGAACTCGCGCGCCTCGGGCGGCACGGCGTCCAGCGGTACGGTGCTCAGGTCGACCTCCGGCTTCGGGTACACCATCCGGCTGACCCGCCCCCGCTCGGCCGCCGGCAGCCCGATGAAGAAGTCCAGCCCGAGCGGCCCGGCGACCTCCTCGGCGAAGAACCGGCCGGGCGTACGGCCGGACACCCGCCGGATCACCTCCCCGACCAGCCACCCGTAGGTCCGCCCGTGGTAGCCGTGCGCGGTCCCCGGTTCCCACTGCGGCCGTTGCGCGGCCAACGCGGCCACCATCGCGTCCCATCCGAGCGCGTCGTCGAGCGGCACCGGCCGGTCCAGCGTGACCAGCCCGGCGCGGTGCGACAGCAACCACCGCACCGGAAGGTCCGCCTTGCCGTTCGCCGCGAACTCGGGCCAGTACGCGGCCACCGGCGCGTCGAGGTCCAACTCCCCGCGCTGGGCCAGCAGATGGGCGGCGGTGGCGGTGGCTCCCTTGGTCGCCGAGTACACCAGCTGCAAGGTGTCCCGCTCCCAGGGCCGCCCGGTACCGGGATCGGCGACCCCGCCCCACAGGTCCACCACCGGCCGCCCGTCCCGGTACACGCACACGGCCGCCCCGACATCCCCGAGCCGCTCGAAGTTGGCGGCGAACGCCTCCCGTACACCCTCGAACCCGGCCGCGACTTCCCCGTGGATCAGCGTCATGCCCACATCATGGCACCGGGGTGGTCTCCCTCGTCGTCACCAGGGCAGCTCCCCCTCGTCGTCGAAGTAACCGCCGGTCGGGCCGTCGTCCGGCAGGGTGGCGAGCCGGAGCGCGATCGCCGCGCCCTGTTCCGGGGTGCGGACACCGCGGAAGCCGTTGAGATCGGTCGCGCAGTAGCCCGGGCAGGCCGCGTTGATCAGGATGTTCGTGCCGGCCAGCTCCTTGGCGTACTGCACGGTGACGGCGTTGAGGAACGTCTTGGACGGCGCGTAGGCCACCGAGATCGGGCCCGTCTCGGCGCCCGGGGTGGTCTGCCGGGTGAGGGAGCCGACGCTGCTGGACATGTTCACGATCCGCGGCGACGCCGAGCGGCGCAGCAGCGGCAGCATCGCGTTGGTGACCCGGATGACGCCGATGACGTTGGTCTCCACCGCCGCCCGTACCGCCGCGACGTCCACCGTGGTGGGCAGCTGCTCCGGGCCGCCGGTGATCCCGGCGTTGTTCACCAGCACGTCGAGCCGTCCGGCGCGCTCCTCGATCAGCGCGGCGGCAGCGGCCACGCTCGCGTCGTCGGTCACGTCCAGCGGCACGCCGAACGCGTCCGCGCCGGCCGCCCGCAGCTTGGCCACGGCACCCTCGCGCGCCTCCTCGCTCCGGGCACCGACCCCGACCCGCCAGCCGAGGGCGCCGAGTCCCGCCGCGATCTCGTATCCGATGCCCTTGTTCGCACCGGTCACCAGCGCGACCGTCTGCCCGCCCACCGGTCCGCCCGCCTGCCCGCCCACAGGTCCGCCCGCCTGGCCGCCCGCCTGGCCGCCCGCCGGTCCGTCCGCCTGGCCGCCCGTCTGTCCGTTCATCTGCCCGCTCACCTGCTCGTTGTCCGGTTCGTTGTCCTGTTCGCTCATACCGTCGATCCTGGTCCCGGCAGCCCCGGCCCGGCCAACACCGATCGGGTGGCCGGCGATACCCACCGGGTATCGATCCCGGCCGGCCGCAGTAGCATGGCGAGGTGGAGACGCGTGAGCTGCGCTATTTCGTGGCCGTCGCCGAGGAACTGCACTTCGGCAGGGCCGCCGACCGGCTCGGCATCGCCCAGCCCCCGCTGTCCCGGGCGATCGCCCTGCTGGAACGGCGCCTCGGCGCGACCCTGCTGGAACGCACCAGCCGCGCGGTCACCCTGACCGACGCCGGTTCGGTGCTCCTGCGCGAGGCCCGCGCCGCCCTGGACGCCGTGGCGGCGGCCGAGCGCCGCACCCGCCGAGCCGCTCTCGCCGCGACCGGCCGGCCCGGCGTGGTCCTCGCCACGAAGGCGGGCGCCTCCGGCGAACTCCTGGCGAAACTCCTCGACGCCTACGCCGCCGAACCCGACGCGGTCACCGTCGACCTCCTCCTGTGCGGCATCGGCGAACAGGAGCACATGCTGCGCGACGGCCGCGCCGACGTGGCCCTGCTGCACCTGCCGTTCGACTCCACGGCGGGCCTGGACACCGAGGAACTGCTGACGGAGAACCAGGTCCTGGTCCTGCCCGCCGGGCACCCCCTCACCACCCGCCCCCACGTCCGGCTGGCCGACGTCACCGACCTGCCCGGCCTGCCCCTGCCCCGCTGGCCCCGCCCGGACGGCACCTACCCGGACGGCCCCGGCCCCCAGGCCCGCGACCACGCCCAGCTGTACCAGCTGATCGCACTCGGCCGCGCCTGCTGGGTGGCGCCGGAGTCCTGCCGTACCCAACTCCGCGAGGACCTCGCGGTCGTACCGGTCCTGGACGCCCCGCCCGTCACCACCGTGATCGCCTGGCCGCCCCACAGCAGGTCGAGAGCGGTCGCCGGACTCGTCAGGGCCGCGACGGCCCTCTGACCGCCGGACACGAGCGGTGCCCAGGAGGCCGGAACCCCCTGGGCACCGATTGCGTGCCTGTGCGCTGCCGGTTGCCTGTGTTCTGCCGGTTGTGCGTGCTGCCGGTGGGCGTCAGCCGTCCGTGGCGGTGACGTCCGAGGCGGTGACGTCCGAGGCGTACACGAGCGCCACCCGGTGGTTGTACTGGATGGTGTACATCGCCTTCGCCCCGGTGACGACCGCGCCGCTGGAGGCGAAGAAGTCCTGCGTGAGGGACGGCGCCACGGTGGCCACGTAGGCCTGACCGGCCGGGACGGTGTACATGCTGAGCGGCGCCTGCGTCGACGGCGAGAGCCCCGCCGGGTACTCGGCGGCGTCCGGGTAGCTGGAGCCGTACACCGCCACCGGGGCCGTACCGGCCGCCGAGATCACCTTCACCCCGTGCGCGGGCGCGGTGTTGCAGCCGTGCGGGTTGTAGAACCACACCTTCGAGCCGCCGTACCAGACGGCCGTCCAGTCACCGTCCTGGTCGGCGACCACGAACTGCTGTCCGGCCGCCGCCGTGGCGCCCCAGTCGTTGATCCGGTCGGTACCGGCCGCGCCCGGGTGCAGCGCCTGGTCCCCGAAGAGCGGGGCGGTGTCGCTGGGCTCGGTGCGCAGGTAGACGAAGTTCGACGGCTGCTGGGTCTCGGTGCACGCGGTGGTGGCGCCGGTCGGGTCGTCGGAGGGGCAGATCTGCACGGTCTGAAGGTTCTCGTGGAACCGGGGCGCGATGGTGACCACCGAGCCGACCGGGCCGACGCCGTGCCACCCGGTGTGCACCCCGAGCAGGCTCATGAAGTGGTTCCAGTCCCACGACGGGCCCGGATCCCAGTGCATGCCGGAGACGAGCGAGGAGTTCGGACCGGCGACGTTGTCGTGCCCGAGGATGTGCTGCCGGTCCAGCGGTATGCCGAACCGGTCGGCGAGGTACCGCACCAACTCGGCCGTGGCCTCGTACTGCGCCTCGGTGTACCAGGTGCCGCCGTGCGCGGCGTACCCCTCGTGCTCGATGCCGATCGAGTGCATGTTGGTCGAGTAGTTGCCCGCCTGGAAGGCGAGGTCCTTGGTCGGCACCATCTGCGTCACCGCGCCGTCGGAGGACCGCATGACGTAGTGCGCGGCGGTCCCCTTCGGCTGCTGGAAGTAGTTGACGGCGGCGTCGTACGACGTCTCGGTGTCGTGGATGACGATGCTGTCGATGCGGATGCCGTTGGCGGGGCGGTTGGACACCTGGCCGTTGGACGCCGCCGCCGGGACGAAGGTGCACGCGACGGTGGCGGGGCACTCGGTGTCCGCGGTCACCGCGGCCTTCAGGTGCAGGCCGGCCAACTGCCCCGTGTCCGGCCGGACACCGCTGTCGGCGGCCAGCCGCACGCGCTCCCCGTCGGCCGTGGTGCGCGCGGCCCCGGCCTTGACGGTGGCGAACACCCGCCCGGCGAAGGCGGCGGCGCCCTGCCGCCGCCCGGACTGGCTGTAACGGGCCACGGCCGCGTACCAGTTGCCGGGATCCGCGGAGACGGCGCCGGTGGCGGCCTTCTGGTACGAGGCGAGCAGCGCGGCACCGCCGCGGATGTTGGCCGACGGGTCGCTGCGCAACTCCGCCGCCGACAGACCGGTCAGCTCGGCGGCGGCCTGGAGGGTGTGCAGGGCCGGATCGGCGGCCAGCTTCGCCAACTCCCCACGCCCGGCTGCTCCCGCGCCGCCCCCGGCCATCATCGCGGGGGTGACGTCCGTGAGGTGCATCGGCCCGTACCCGCCGTCCGCGCTGTACGCCCCGGCGTGCGTGTCCCAGGCCGACTCCTGGTACGCCACGGCGAGCAGCACCTGCCGGGGCACGTGGTAGGCGTCGGCGGCCGCCGCGAAGTCCTGCTGCAAGGTGGTGGCCGCGCCCGCGGCCCCACCGGCCGCCGACGCCGGCACCGGCACGGCCGCCGCACCCGCGACGGCGAGCGCGGCGACGGCGGTCAGCACGGCCGGACGGTGACGCCGCGACACGGCCTCGCGTCTGGAATTGCTTGAGCTCATAAAGGGTCCCCGGACCTCAGAGAAAACAGATGTGGTCGAGCGGAAGACGTATCTGACGGGGCGCCGGTTCATCGGCCGGACCGGACCGGACCGGACCGGACCGGACTGGACCGGAAGCTGGCCCGAACGGCATGCGCACGGCCCCGCGTCCCACGCGGCGCTCCTCCGCCGACGTCCGCCAGGAGATGGTCCTCCCGGCGATGAACTCACGTCAACCGCGCCCCAACAGACGGCACTTGACTCCACCGGTTCATCAGGAACCAGACGCTTCGACAGATCAGCACCCAAGACCGGCAGCATGCCGCACGAGCATCAAGCCACGTGAGACACCCTCTACGCCTGGATTGGTGCGGCCGACCTGGCGGCCCGCTCGATCTTCGCGCAGTAGGCTGCGCGGGCTTCCTCGTCGATCTGCTTCTCGTGTTCGGGGCGCAGCCCAGTCCGGCCGTCGAGGCCCTCGCGCAGGATATCGGCGTGCCCGGCATGCCGGATGGACTCGCCGAGGACATGGACCATGATGGCGAACAGGTTCGTGTCGGCATATGGCTCCGGCCACCACGGCACGTGGCCGGGGGCGTCGAGGGGAAGTTCGCTGATCGTCGCGTCCGAGTGTTCCCACGTGCGCCGGTAGAACCCGATGATCTGATCGCGGGTTTCGTCCTCGGTCGCCCACAGGTCGCTGCCGTTGGAGTCCTGCCACCGGGGCAGCGGTTCCGGGGAAGGGCGGCCGAAGACCTCTCCGAAGTACCTGGCCTCGACGCTGGCCACGTGTTTGACCAGGCCGAGGAGGTTGGTCCCCGTCACTGTCAACGGTCGGCGGGCGTCGTATTCGGACACGCCGTCGAGTTTCCAGAGCAGCGCGTCGCGGTCCCTCCGCAGTCTCCCGTGCAGGTTGTCTTTCGCGAATTCATCGATCATGCGGCATGAGCCTGCCATGGGCTGCTTGTGGTCTCAAGATCCCGTATGGGGCCGCAACGACTGCCAGAGTTGTGGCCTGGCCATGGCCGCCGCACCCAATGAATTGAAGGTCAGGTCGTAAGCGTCCGCGATTCTGCCGGCCTGTTCGAGCCACTGAGTCTTTTCAGTGTTGCCTCTCCAGGTGAGGACCGCTTTGGCGATGACGGTCCTGGGTGAGACGCGCGGAGGGCTATCGCTGCTCCAAGCGGCAGTCGGGCTACTGAACTGAATGGGTGAAAATACAGCGACCGAAGGCCTTTGCAATTGCGGGCCGCCCCTCCTGCCTGGATACCTTCCCGTCGACCGTCACGAGTAGAAATGAGGAGTTTTCGTGAAGAAGGCATCCACCCTCCTCTCGGTAGCGGTGATGGCGCTCGGAGTCGTCCCCCTCGCGGCCTCTCCCGCCTCTGCCGTTCAACGGTGTGAGCACCAAGAGGCCCGGGCTGACGACACGTCGGACACCGTCAAATTCGATTTCTGCATCCACGCGGACCAGAATGAGGTCACGGTGTCGGTTGAGAACTTCAAGTGCTACGGGAACTTTTTTGGCGCGTACCGGACCATTTGTACGGTGCGCGCTGGTGTGGTCGAGACGCTGAGGAACGGGTCTCCGACGTACGACCAACTGTCCCCGCTTGAGAGCGGTTACAACAGTGCTGGGTACTGGAAGGCAAGTTACCCCGGCTGCGAAGAGGGAGACTTCATCAAGGCGTATATCGACGACCTACAGATCCACATCATGCATGAACTCGGGCACCCGAACATCTGGGACGACGAGTCTTTCCGATACCCCTTCATGAACAGCGGCGTTCGCTGCTGACCCGCGGCTTCTCGTGTTGCTTTCGGTACTCGAACTTGCGGTGTGGTGGCGTGGCCAAGCGTCCGCCGGACTGTGTTCCCAGGCTCCGGTGGCCCGCATCCGCGTGGCGGCATCAGTTGAGGCGGGTCAGCAAATGGGCGTCGAGGAAGCCGCGTTCTGAGGCGGGGTCGTGGATCAGACGGGCGAACGTGATGAGCCCGGCCCCGGCCAGCAACTCGGCGAAGCGGTCCACCGGCCAGCTGTAGGCAGGTGTCACCTTGTGGTCGAAGCGGACCGGTTCCGGTCCGTCGGTCGCGAAGAACGAGACCAGCAGCAGACCCCCCGGTGCCAGGACACGTGCCTGCTCGCCGAGCAACGCGGGCAGTTCCCCCGGGGGGGTGTGGATCATCGAGTAGTGGGCCAGTACGCCGCCGAGGGTGCCGTCCTCGACGGGCAGGGCCTCCATCCGGGCCTCGTCGAACCGCAGCGCAGGACGGGCCCGCCGGGCGTGCTCGACCATGCCCGGGGACAGATCGAACCCGAAGGCGTTCAGTCCCAGGTCGTGCAGCATGGCCGTCAGATGCCCCGGTCCGCACCCGACGTCGGCCACCCGCGTGTTCCCCGTCGCGCGCACCAGCTCGGCGAAGGAGCCGATCATGCCGCGCGTGAGCGGACGCCCCTCCAGCCGATCGGCGAACATCGACGCGTACAGCTCAACAACGCCGTCGTAGGCCGCCCTGGTCTCATCCTGGTGCTCCGGCTCCGTCATGGGAAGGGAAGGTAACACCAGCGCGAGCTAACAGAGTTGCGGGCGCGTGTTCGATCAACTGCCGCCCGGATCGTCGCCCCTTGGTCATTGCCGTCGGGCGACCGGCCCGGGCAACCGTACGACTGCGAGGCGCGGGAAGAGTCCGGAGCGTGCTCGTCGGGGCGGCCTTCGGCACGACTCACAACCTGGGCAACTGAAGACCGAACATCTGCGGATGCGCCAGCCGCCGCTCACCTCCGCACACCCGGACACAGAACTGCCCAGGCCCCGGCCGACCGGCGGAGTCGAAGGCGGCCACGACCTCCTCCACACGCTCCCACAACCGCACCGGCCCCGCCTCCCGCACCTCCCACCCACCGTCGTCGCACGGAGTCAGCGAAGCGGCAGCGCCATGGACGACGTCGACCAGGTGCACGACCCCTCCCACGGTGGTCATCTGGGCGTCCGGCACCGCGCACTGGGCGAGGAAGCGCAGGTGAAACGCCTCCGGATCGGCGGCCGAGATCCGCTCGGGCCCGTATCGCGCCGGCCTGCCCCGCTCCGGCAGTCCAGCGGCCCAGTGGGCCGGGTTCCCGAAGGCCGGGGCCGCCTGCGCCCGGACCGACATGAAGGAGACGGTGCCCGGCAGCAGTGGCCCCTCGGCCGTGCCGTCCTCGGCGACGGTGAGGAGCACGCGCGCGTACCCGTACAACCACCCCGACAGCGTGAGCAGGATCTTCCCGCCCGGCCGGGTCTGCGCGACGAGCGCGTCCGGCACGGAACGGAAGGAACAGGCGGCCACGATCCGGTCGAAGCGCGCCTCGGGCCAGTAGCCGTACCGCCCGTCCGCCACGGCCAGGGTCGGCGTGTAGCCGCAGCCGTACAGCGCGTCCGCCGCCACCGCCAGCCGGTGCGGATCGACCTCGATGCTCGTCACGTCGGCGGACCCGAGGCACTCGCACGCCAGCGCGGTCGAGTAACCGCTGCCGGTGCCGATCTCCAGCACCGTGTGCCCTTCCGCCACGTCGGCGTCGGCCCACATCCGCAGGACCAGGGACGGCAAGGTCGAGGACGAGGTCGGCGCCCCGCCGTGCCGGATCCGGGGCGCGGCCCAGTCCGGCTCCTGGTCGTCGAACTGGGTGATCAGCGTGGCGTCGGAATACGCGGCGGCCAGCCACTTCCCGGGGTCGAGTGCGGCGGTGACGGGCTCCCACACCGTGAGCCCGTGCTCGTCGGGTTTCCCGGCGGAGAGGTAGAACCCGGGCACGAACCGATGCCGAGGCACCTCCGCAACGGTCGCCAGCCACCGCAGATCACCCACCGAGCCGTCCCGCGCGAGCCCCTCCGCCATCTCCCGCCGCAGCCGAACGGCATCGATCTCAACGTCACTTCGCGTCGTCACGGCCCTCACCTTCCTCCCCGCTCAGGATGTCGGCGAACGCGGCGGCGATGGCCGGCGCGTCCGGAAGCCACCCCCACTGCCCGTTCGGATTGCACTCGATCGCCCACCAGTCCTCGGGAGCCGTCCCCTCACCGGTGAGCGCGAAGTCGAAACAGCCGAAGACCAGCCCGCACGAGTCCAGGTAGCCGTGCAGAGCGGCCCGCACGGCCTCCGGGACGACGACGGGAGTGTGCACCAACTGCCCCCAGTCACCCCGCCGCCAGTCCAACGCACCATCCGGTGTGGTGATCCGCTGAGCGAACACCCGACGCCCGACCACGGTGACCCGTACATCCCCGCTCTTGGGCACCTCGGCCTGAAAGAGGTGCGCGGTCACCGAGACGGAGTCGTCCAGGGCGTCGGCGTCGATCCGCTGGGCCCAGATCGCCCCGGCCCGCCCGTCGGTCCCCTCCGGCAACCCCCGGAAGGACTTGTAGACGACGCGCCCGTGCTCGGCGGCGAACCTCCGTGCCTCCGTCACGTCGTTGGTGATCAGGGTCGCCGGAACACGCAGACCCAGCGCGACGAACCGCTGCAACTGGACGGGCTTGAAGTCGGCGCGGGCCACGGCGGCCGGGTGATTCACGTACAGCGCACGGCGCAAGCCATGGAGCACGCCCCCGAGCCCATGGCGTGCCTCCGCTACGGCGAACTCCCGCGCCTGCCTGGGCAACCGGCTGAACCGGGCGGCGTACGGGGTAGGCCGACGCCAGTAGACCGCGGTCACGGCCGCCACCTCCACCTCCCGGCTGGCGGTGCGCAACCGCCCGCCCCACACCGACCCGCCGCACCCCTCCTCGCCCGACCCCGCCTCGCCCCGACCGAGCCGGAACCCGAAGCCGAGGTCCGGCCCGACATCCCCCGGATCCACGCGCACGACGATCGCACCACGCTCGTTCAGAGCCTCGACGACCCGATCCGCGGTGACGTCCTCCAGCGCGGTGAGCACGAGAACAGTGGCCCCCACCGCTCAGTCCGACTCGTAGTCGGTCGTGTTGTCGTCCTGCGTCTGCGCCTGGGGTTTCTGCCCGTCCCCACCACCGGAGACCGACGCCGTACCCGTCGTCCTCGACGTCCCGTGCTTCCCCATCTCGACCACCCGGCCGGAGGCGTCCGTGTACACGGCGGTCTGAGAGACGCCGTCGAGCACGACGGACGCGTACGCGGGAGGTCCGACGGGCAGCCGATCGGTCACCAACCTCAGGGCCCAGGGCGCCTGAACTGCCGTTTTCGTCATAGCTTTTCTCACCGTTTCCTTCGAGGTTCCACGCGGTGGAGTGTCAGACTTCCGAGCGAGCGGCCGGCCGTGACCGCCCCCTCTTGAGCAGGCCGGTGATGGAACGCGGGGTGCACAGGTCGCCCTCGTAGCGCGGCGGGACAAGCCAGTACGTGCCGGGGGCCTGTTGCCGGTCGAGTCGCGGTACGCCGAGATAGGTGCCGTGTCCCAGGCATGTGGCGATGTCGTCGTACGCCCAGACCAGGCCGGCATGCCCTTGGATCAGGGCGTAGTACGTGCCTCCCGTGGCACGACGGTCGTAGATGATCGAGCCGCCCAGTAAGAGACCGAGGCAGACGGCGACGTGGTCCGGGTTGCTCGAATCCACTGCGGCGTGCACCTCCTCGGACGCCATGCGCACCGCCGCGAACCGATCTCCGAGCGGCAACAGCGCGACTCCTTGGACCGCCCACTCGTGCCAGGCCTGCGCAGGGTTCGGATGAGCCCGCGCCAGCCATTCTGCGATCGCTCTGTCCACGGCCTCTTGTGTGTCCACAACTGCCTCCTGTTCCGGGAACGACCTAAAGCGTCCAGTAACCAAGCGCCCGTTTCGAGGACTTGAAAAGGCCATCAAGGGGACTCGCCAAGGGCTTCCATGACGTCTTCAGAGGGACGGCATGTCTGAAACAGGACCCTGTGTGGGAGAGTTGGAGGAGCCGTAGCAGGAGGTGCTCAGTGCCCAGGCCCACCGGCAACATCAGACTCAAGGCCGCGCGCGTAGCCGCCGGGTTCAACTCCCAACAGGATTTGGCGGACGCGCTCACCAAGCACGCCAAGGACACGGGTGTCAGAGGGTTGTCGATCGGTGTACGACAGGTCCGCCGCTGGGAGTCGGACAACCCGCCCTGGCCGCAACCGGACTGCCAGCGCGTTCTCGTCCACCTGCTCGGACAGAGCATGGAGGCGTTGGGCTTCACGCCTCCGTGGGGTTCCGACGGGCCGCAGAGCGCAGAGCACGTTCGGCGCACCTTGGCCACCGGCGGTCCGACAGCGCCGGGACGCCGGACGACCGTGCCCCGGAGAGCCGTCGTGACGCCGCAGCCATCGACGGCCGGCGCGGACTTCATGGCGGTGACCCGCGCACACCGTCGGCTCTACTGGTCGGTCGCACCGGCCGAACTGCACCCCGCCGTCGTCGCGCAGGCGACCCTGGGCTGTGCCCTGCTGCCGGAGACGACCGACTCCACACGTCGGGAGGTCGCGGCCGCGATGGCGGAGACCTACCTTCTGGCAGGCCGTATCGAGTTCTTCGACCTGCGCGAGCCGGCCACGGCCAACGACACCCTCCTGCTGGCACTGCAGGCGGCGGGAGAGGCGGACGACGCGCTGCTGGGTTCGGCGGTCATCGCACACATGGCGTTCGTCCCGGGATGGGTGGCGGATCGCGACGGCGCGCTCGAACGCATGACGGCCGCCCGCACCTACGCCCGGCGTGCACCGGCCTCCGCGGAGTTCCTGGCGTGGCTCGACGCGGTGGAGGCCGAATGCGAGACACGTTCGGGCAACAGCCGCACGGCGCTGCATCTCCTGGGCCACGCCGAGGACATGTTGGCAGCGGGGAACGAGCACCCCTCGCCCGAATGGCTGGACTGGTTCTCCCCGGCCCGACTGGCGGCCTTCAAGGGCAACACGCAAATGATCGCGGGCCATCTCCCGCAAGCTCGCGAGAGCCTGCTGCGGGCCCTGGACGAGATGACACCGTCCGAGGCCAAGCAGCGCTCGGTGGTGTACGGCGACCTGGCAGCCGTGGAAGCGGCGTCGGGAAACCCGGAGCAGGCGTGCGAGTACGCGGCCAAGGCCCTCGACCAGCTGGCGGTCACCTGGTACGCGACGGGCATGGACCGCGTGCGTGAGGTACGCCGAGCGCTCGCGCCCCACCAGGCCGAGCGCTGCGTTCGCGACCTCGACGACCGCCTGTACGACTGGTCGACGACCCTCAGCGCGCTGGGGCGTTGAAGTGACGGACCAGGTCCGCCAGTTCAAGCAGACCCTCGACCCGGAAGGTGGGGAGGTCCCTGGCCTCGTGCCCGTTCCACTGGATGGTGGCCCAAGGCCCGCGGTGCACAAGGGCGGTCTGCATGCCGGCCTGCCGCGCAGGTCGGATGTCGTTGTCGCAGCGGTCCCCGACGTAAAGAATCTCGCCGACGTCGAACGGCACGGCGTCGGCGACCCGCTTGAAGAACTCGAGGTCGGGCTTACTGGCGCCCCAGTCGTCCGACGTACCGATCAGATCGACATCACTGGAGAACAGCTCCCGCAGGATCCCGCCCGCCCGGACGGTCTGGTTCCCGGCGATCCCGAGCCAGAGCCCGTTCTCCCGCAAGTCGGCGAGCGCAGGCCTGACGTCCGCGTAGAGGTCCTCCTCCCCGAAGGACTCCGGCATCCCTGCGCTCGCCCGCTTCTCCCGCTCCTCGTAGAGGTCGAAGCCGGGGCGGAACTCCTGGAAGACGGCCCGGTAGTCACGGCCTTGGGCGATCACGGCCCCGAACATCGCGTGGAACGTGTGCCGGGGCACGCCGAGCCAGTCGGCCCAGGTTCCGTACTCCCGGGTCTCGTCTACCAGGCACTCACCTACGTCGAAGACGACTGCGCGGATCATGGGAGGAGAGTAGCCGGGTAGGTGGAGGAACCGGGCAGGTTTGCCTGGGGGTGCCTCACCTCAGCAGGTGGTCCGCCTTGCCGGCCTTGATATCGAGGATCATGGTCCGCAGGGCGTCCCGGCTGTCCATGATGAAACGGTCCTCCTGGCCCTGCACCGCTATGTACGCGTTGCCGGAGTCGTCCACGCCCATCCGGAAGCACGAGTTGCCTTCCCCGCAGAACGGGTCTTCCCACTGAATCTCCGGCATGACCTCTCCTAGAGTTCGCGTGCGACGGCCTGGATGAAGGCTCTTGAGTCCTCGGGGGACAGGGCCAACTCCTCCAGCCGATCCAAGTGAGCCCGGTACTTGGTCAATTCTGCCTCGCCGTAGAGGAAGTCCGGCCCGTGGGAGTTGTCGATCTGCACGGTGTCCAGCTGCTCCGTCGGCCCTTCCGCGTACAGGACGGTCTGGCCTGCTCCGGGAAAGGCTCCGCTGGTGAAGGGGACGACCAGAACCGTTCGATCCTGCCTCTCGGACTGGTCAAGCAGGTGTTCGAGCTGGGCGCGGCTGACCCTGGGGCCCCCGAACTGCATCCGCAGCGCCGCCTCGTGCACGATGCCTGTGAAGGTGGGAGCCGCCTCGGAGGCGAGTACCTCCTGGCGGTTGTTGCGGTGAGCCGCTCTCAAGGCGACCTCGTGTTCGGGCAGCTGCGGAAGGACGGCGCGGAAGACCGCGAGGGCGTATTCGGTCGTTTGGAGCAGCCCAGGAATGTGCACGGTGCACGCAGTGCGCATGCGAACCGCCTGCCACTCCAACTCGGCGATGTCCAGGAAGCCTTGAGGAAGAGTTCCGCGATACCGCTCCCACCAGCCCGGGGTGCTGGGTGAGGCCATTTCGACCAGGGCGGCCACGTACTTCTCGTCGTCGCAACGGCAGTGGTGAGCCAGGGTGCGCAGACGTTCTTCGCTGATGGTCCGGACCCCGGACTCCATGTTGGAGATCTTTCCGCGGTCTACGCCGAGGAGGTTCGCGGCCTGCTCCGCGGACACTCCCGCAGCCGTCCGCATCCTGCGCAACTCATGACCGAGGCGCCTCTGGCGCTGCGTCGGTACTGCCCTCGGGGTCATGTCGATCCTTCCGTTTCGGGCTCGGGGGCAGTCTGCCGTGCTGTGCGACTTGCGAGCCACGAAAGAGCTAATTTGCCGGTGAGGGTGGCAAATTTACCAAGCAGTCTTCTAGCTTGGACACCGCGCCGCTCACGCACAGCGAGCAGAAGCGCATCGCGTACGCCCCCTGTTCTCTCCTGCCCTGGGAGGGGTGGCCTGCGCCAGGGTGACAGGCCACTGCTTCACGAGCAGCGCAACGAAACCGGCGGACAAAGGAGTAGGACATGGATTGCGATGCGTGTACGCCGAGAGAACCTTGGGATCTTTCTTTCGCTGCCGAGCCGGCGGGAGTGGCCGTGCTGCGGGGCCTGCTCCGGACTCGTCTGGACTCCTGGGGGCTGGCGGAGCTGACGGAGTCGGCCCAGCTCTGCCTGAGCGAGCTCGTTTCCAACGTGATCACTCACGTGGGCCCTGGTACCCCGACGACTCTCGCCGTCTCCGTCAGCGGTACGCGCCTGCGTATCGAAGTCCATGATCCCGACACGCGGGCTTTACCGCGTCAGGTCGACTCGGCCAGCGACGCCGAGGCGGGGCGCGGCATGGCTCTCGTGGCTGCGATGTCCGAACGCTGGGGCGTCCAGCTCCTGCCTGATCGCAAGATCACATGGGTCGAACTCGCGTCGGGACTGACAGAGGTGAACGGCCACAGCGAGGACATTCGGGTCTCCAGAGCCGTGAGTTGTCTGCACCTCTACAGCGCGGGATCGCCAACCCATCTGGCGGGATCGAGCAGGCTGAGTGGCGTCGCCTCGGAGGAGGTGGCGATCGATGTCATCGCTGATCTCCTCCACTGGCTTCGCTCCCACGGCCATGACGCCGATGAGGCGCTCGACCGTGCCCAGATGCAGTTCGATGCGGACACGCGACAACCCGCACGGTGACGCAAAAGCCGTCTGACTTGCGCGACAGGCGAAGAGGCCGATCCATGTCGGCGTCTTCGCCAAGGCGGCTCGACCTTCAGGGATGCAGGATGCCGGCGAAGAAGCCCACTTCGGGATCGTCAGGGGTTCCGACGAGCAGAGCGCGGTCCAAAAGGATGTTGTTGTGCTCGCAACTCGTCTCCGGGAGCATCACACAGGCGTGGCAAGCCGCCAGATTTATCCCGCCGGCGCCGGACGCCTCGGTCTCCATGCAGAGTGGGTCCGAGGAGCACCACTCGGCGCGGTGTACCGCCGAACGGACCATGCGATCGAGAACCTCCGGTTCACCTTGAGCGACCAGGCCACCCAGACTGCCTGCGGAGTCGCTCGTCGCCGTGTAGACGAGTACCCCGGCCATGTCGTCGGCGGCGTACAGGCGCTCGCGCAAGGATGCGGCCGGGTAGCCCGCCTCCAGACTCCACTCGTTGATGAGGACGTGGGCCAGGGTGTGCAGCAGCACCATGCGCGGGGTGGCGGGGGAGGCGACGACCTGGCTCGGGTCTTCGGCCCGCCGTTCAAGCACCCGCTGGTGGGCGGTACGCATCCGTTCGATCCGGGCCGCCACCGCGAGGGTCTTCTCCCAGGCGTCCAGCCGGTCCTCGTCCAGACGGAGGAATACTCCCTCGCCCCGCACCTCCATGGCCGGGAGCCAGCGGAGGGGGCGTTCGGACAGTGGCATCTCCTTGGCATCGGCCGTCGACTCGGCGTCGACGAGCCGGGTGAACGCTTTCAGAGTGCGCACCTCGCGGAGCTTCTTGACCAACATCGGGCCGGTGATGCCGAGAGGGCCGAGCACGCTCTGGTCGCCCAACGGCGTCTCGCAGACGAACTGCTCGTCACGGGTGTGCTCGCTTTCGTCGTTGCCTGCGCGGAGACGCTCGTACTCCTTGTTGCGAAGGGCTCGGTAGCGGTGGTCGAAGGTGGGGGTCGAGTCGCCGCCCGGGTCCTCCTCGCGCTCCGCGTCGAGCAGCGCCATCACGTCGTCCAGCGGTACGGGACACTTCCCCTTGAAGACACCTCTGAGGTAGATCTCGACGTGATCGCGCTCATCGTATTCACGAAGTGCATCCCAGTGTTCGGCGAGTGGATCCGCGCGGCCATCGCTCCACGGCGGGATGGAGAGCGCAGACTTCAACACCGGCTGCCATACCGCAGACGAACCGCGCTGCAACGTGCGCAGCGGAAGTCCGCAGTCCTGAGCAGGGGCGGATGCGCCTAGCCACGGACGGGGACCTCGGCACTTGAGGCCCAGGTCCTTGAGAGCGTTCCTGCGGAAGGAACCCTCCATCGAGACCTCGGGAGCCTGTCCACAGGTGCAGGAGACCAGGATGGAGCGGAGCGAGGCAGTGTGCCCGGACGTACGCAGTTTGAGCTTTCCTCCGCACTGTGCCGTCGGCGAGGCCCCGCGGTCCTTGGAACGGTGCACCCATTGCCAGTACGGAAACTCGCCGAGATGTCCGGCCTCGCAGGCGACGACGAAACGGGAGGGGACCAGGTCGACGTCACACGTGCCGCAGACGCTTCTTCCGGTGGGCGGGTTGAAGTCGCGGTGCCGCTGCAGGTCGTTGCATTCGGGGCAGGCGTGCATCAAGGGGAAGCGACGGACCCGGAGGCCGTCCTTGCTGGTGTCATCGGAAGCCGGCGGCAGCCGGAAGTAGTCGACGTCGAGCAGCCGAGCCAGTCGCCGTTCGTGGATTCGGGGGGACTCCTCACGACTCCAGCTCTGCTCGGCCTCGTCGAGCCCCGAGACGATGAAGGACTCGTGATCGACGGCGATGAGCGAGCCGACGCCGTACGTGGTGATTGCCTGGGCGCGACGGACCGCACCTCGCCGCGGAAGGTTGTGTGCGGGAGCGGCGCCGTTCGTACCGGTCCGGCGACGGCGTGCGGGAGGCGGGGTCATCGGGTTCCTTCCATGAACAGGGCGGTCTCGGCATCGACGTCCCGCAGGCTCCACAACGTGGACCACGCGTCCACGTCCTCGGACTCGTCGTCGTACGCCTTCAGCAGCGAAGGAGTACGACGGCCCCTCTGGGGCTCGAACAGCAGGCCGCTGTGGATGTCGGCTTCCTCGCACCACCATTCGACGAACTCGTCGAAGGCCTGGGACACGGCGTCGCTCTCCTCCGGCGTGACTGCCTCGACGCGCTCCAGGAGGATGGACTTGATGCGGCCTCGGAGCACGTCTTCATAGGACTCGACCTGACCGGCACCCTCGTTGGGACGAGCGGCGGGAATCATGATGCGGGCGAGGGCGACAATCACGGCGTGCAGACCTCGGTCACGGGCGCGGGCGGAGAACGGGGTGACGGAGGTGGACTCGACTTCGCGGTACAGCGCCGAGTGGTAATGCTGGAAGCTCTCGTAGTGAGAACGGTCTCTGGATCGTGTGGAGTTGAGCATGACCGCGACCAGGCCGGGGTGCGCGCGGCCGACCCGGCTGGTGGCCTGGATGTACTCGGCGGTCGTCTGTGGCTGGCCCATCACGGCCATGAGACCGAGACGGTCCACGTCCACGCCGACCGCGATCATGTTGGTGGCCAGGAGGACGTCCACGGCGTCGTCGTCGGGCCACCGCTTCTCGATGCCCTTGAGGCGGGTGGGGATCTCGCTCGCGTCGATACGACTCGTCAGCTCCGAGTAGTTGGCGATCGAGCGGACATCCACCCCCTCGCGTGCGGCGAGCAGCTCCAGATAGGCCACCACGTCGTCATGGACCTGGAGTTCGGCCGCGGACAGCAGCCGGAGGCTGTTGAAGTATCCGACGAGGCTCCAGTACGCGTCGCGCACCTCGTCCTCGGTCTTCGCTTGCTTGGCCCGGTGCAGCAAGGTGGCGTACGTACGGATCAACAGGGTGGACTGACTGGTGCCGGGGGCCAGGAGGCCGACGTAACGTCGGCTCGCCTTCTCCTCGCGCGGTGTCTCCACGGCGAACCACGAGTCGCGGGCGTCCAGGCCGGCCGGCGGGAACTGCCGTACCTTGCGGGCGAAGAGGTGGCGTCCCTGATCGGCGGCGCGACGGATGGTCGCTGTGGAGGCGATCACCTTGGGCCGGTCGGCGAGGGCGTCCACGGCAGTTTCGTACAGGCCGGTGAGAGTGCCCAGCGGCCCGGAGATCAGGTGCAGCTCGTCCTGGACGATCAGCTCCGGGGGAGGGGTGCCGTCGGCCGGATCGTCGCGGTTGAAGAGCGCGGAGGTGGCCGGACGCCACGGCATCGAAGCGAACTTGTCCACGGTCGCGATCACCAAGGTCGGCCGCGCGTCGTACACTGCCTCGTCGATCAGATGGACGGGGAGCCCGTCGGTGAAGTCGCAGCCCACGCCGGGGCATCGGACGTACATCCGTCTCGCGTCCTCGTCGACTTCGTAGTTCCGTGCGTCGAGGCGAGTACCGCACCAGGGGCAGGCGTGCAACTGGACGGGATTCTCCGTGGCGAGGCGCTTGTCCAGGTTCCTCCGCAGTTCATCGAGCTTCATGCCGGCCGCGGCCAGTGTGTTGGGGGTGGCAGAACGCCCCACCCACATACCGACGGAGAACTCCTCATGGCCCAGCTCGGGCGTCCGGCGTCGCATCTGCTCCATGGCACAGAGCAGAATCGCCGCTCGCTCGAACTGCTGGAGGGTGAGCAGTCGCAGGGTGTAGCGCATGAGGACGGTGACCCCACCGCCGTGCGCGGCCCTGCGGATGCGGCGCAGGAACGACGTGAGGGCGATCAATCCGAGGTAGGCCTCTGTCTTGCCACCACCGGTGGGGAACCACAGGAGGTCGGACACCTGCCGATCGTCGTGCGCAGAATCGTCGATGCCTGCCAGGCAGAGCAGCATGAAAGCGATCTGGAACGGGCGCCAGCGGCCGGCGGACAGGACGGGGGCGCCTACTCGGCCGTCCTTCACCCACTTGCTGCGGGCGCGCTGATCCGCCATGGCGCGGTTGGCGAGGCGGAACGCACGCATGAGGTCCGGCTTGGTCCGCAACAGCTCGATGCCTTCACGGATACGGCCGAGTGCTTCGCGGCAGGCGCTCACCTGGTCCCGGGCGGGCTTTTCATGGTTGGTTCCCGTGAGCGCGTCCGCCTCGGCCGACTTACGGTCGATCCAGTGTTCGTATCCGGTGGCCAGTCCTTCCAGAGCTGCCAGAACCTCGGCATCGGGCTTTTCGGCCAGCCCCGACATCGACAGTGCCGAGCTGTCGATCTCCGGGTTGGAGTCGGTGAGCAGCACTTCCACTGTGGGCACGAACTGGCTCCGCACCTCCGGGACCGCGGGCGTGACGGTTTCGGTCATACCGATCGGCTGCGGAGCCCAGTCCCACTCGGCCGCGCAGCCGTGGCCGACCGCGAAAGTCGGGGCGTGGCGGTGCAGCAACCGACTCGTGGCGATCTCCGGATCATGGGCAGCGGTTGGAGCGGGACGCTCGACGAACACGGAGGACCCGTCGGCGGCTCGGACAGTCAGACCGCACTGGAACAGGGAGAAGGCGTCCTGAAGATCCCGCTCGCCGACCTTCTGCGTGTTGATCAGTGTGACGGTGATCGTGACCGTGTCGTTGACCGGATCGAGGGGCCGGACGTTGACATGCAACGCGGCCTCCGGAGTGAGCTCGATCGTGTTCTTCGGATCCGGTCGGGTCACGTCGATGTGCTGTTCGGGGAGGGCGAGTTCCCTGCGCCGCCAATGCTCTCGCTGGTCGGCGGTGGTACGGGCCTCGGCGCGGCGGGCAGGGACGGGCTTGCCGTCGGCGTCGGTGGGTTCATAGACAGCCGCGCGGGCGGTGACCACGATGACACTGCTTATGGTCGGGCGGACTGCGAAGGTCAGGCCCATCGAGGAAGGACGCCTGTCCCCTGAAGCGGGGACCTCCTGCGCGGTGCCGGACTCTTCGACGTCTTCCCGGGTGAGCAGAGGGGCGGCGTCCAGGCCTTCCTGCTCGGCCACGTCCTCGTCCTGCCGCTCCTTCGCGGCCCCGTCCGCAGCACGCGGATACAGCACACCGGTCAGGTAGCGGTCGATCGGCGCGTCCTGGGTGAGTACCTCGTCCCGATCGTCCGGCTCGGCATCAGTGGCGGGACCGAGGAGTTCACGGCGGAGCCCCACCAGGAGTTCCTCGTCCCGGACCCGGTAGTGCTCTGAGAGTGGGCCTGCCACCTGCGTCATGCGCGCTGCTCCTCGTAGTCGTCAGCTCTCCGGTACCGGCCGATGCCGGTGATCCGCGGGGCGATCCACACGCCTCGCTCACCAAGCCCGGCATTCGTGCCGGCGGCGGTACTGCCCGTCACGGTCTCCAGGGTGTCGATCCGCAGGCCGTGGATCTCGTCGGGCCACCAAGGGTCCCAGGTGCGGTTCACCTTCTGTACCTGGAAAAGATCCTCGCGGAACCGCTGCGAGGCCTCCCCGATCTCCTTGCCGTCGTGCACAAGGGCATACGGCGGGCTCTCGATCTCGCTCATCGGCAGGTCGTGGCGCTTGCGCAGCAGCACCTCCTGGCCGGACTGCACGTGCTCCAGGAGATACGCCTGGGTGGCGACGGCGTCGCGCTGGTGGCCCGGCGGGTCATTCCGGCATACATCGCCCGACTCGGCGACGATTCCGTACCTGTCGTACGACCGCCACGACCCGAGGTAGCGTCGGCCGTGGCGCCGACCCCCCACACGCTTGAAGTGCGGAAGCTCGGGTGGGGCCACGTGGTAGAGATCCTGGCGGGCACGCGTCATGGCCACGTACAGGGCGCGGGCTTCCGCGGGAAGGTCCACCTCGTCCTGGTGCCGCTTGTGCAGCTCCGCGGCGGTCGGTGGCGTCAGGACGATCACGCGGTCGAATTCCAGGCCCTTGACCCGGTGCACCGTCGAGACGACGACGCGGGCGTCCTCCGGGTCAGCCACTTCGTCCGGGAACCTGCCGTCGGCGACCGCGCGGCGCAGCCGGTCCAGATCGAGCACCCCGCGCCCCGCGCCGCGTGCGACCCTGCGCAGCACCGGCCACAGGGCGGTGACGTCAGGCTCGTAGGGAAGAGAGATCTCGGAGAGGAGAGTGCGGAACCGGTCCTCGGTGAGGCCGGTGGCCTCGGTGCGACGCAACAACTCCGCCACCCAGTAGGGCACCGGACGCTCCTCCAGCGGACGCCGCAGCCGGTGGTCGATGCCGCTGGCGTGCAGCAGGCCGGAGACTACGAGGGCCTGCTGGTTGTCACGGGTGAGGATGGCGCACGTGTCTGAGAGATCCCGCAGGCCGTCCAGGGTGAACTCGTCGTCGAGGGTGCCCATGCCGTTCGCCGGATCCAGGAGGAGATCGCGCAGTTCCTCGTAGAGCCTTCCGGCTTCGTCCGGGTCCGTGACCTGCTGGAGAAGGGGGCCGTGCGCCAGAGCCACCCGGGCCTCGGCCGTGGTCGCCCGGAAGTTCCTCGTGAGACGCAGCTCCACCAGGTCGTCGGGGTAGGAACCGCGCAGCCAGTCGAAGAACCGGCCCGTCTCGTCGACGCGTTCGCTCAGGTCCTCGATCTGGAAGCCGTACACGGACTGGGCGGCGTCTCCGACGACGGTGAAGCCGCAGCTGTCCTGGTACCGGTCGAGCAGCGTCTCCACCAGCTCGCGACGCCCGCCCAGCAGGTCTTGGACCTCGTCGATCACGACATGGGCGGGCGGGAGCGCGTCGCCGATCTCCAACGCGCCCTTCTCGATCGCGCGGGTCGCGGCGGCGATCCGCTCATCGAAGCCGATCGCTCCCCACTCGCCCTCCGGATGAGCCTGGAGGAGGACCTCGTAGGCCCACGCGTCGAACGTGCGGGCGCGTACCCGCTGGGCTCGTTCCCCGTGCCGGGAGATCCGTTCGCGCAGTTCCCGAGCGGCGGCCCGGGAGAAGGTGAGTACCAGGATCTCGGCGGTCTCCAGCGCTTGGTCCTGGTCCTCGTGGCCGCACAGTGCGTCGAGCCGGCGCACCAGGGTGTGCGTCTTCCCCGCTCCGGCGCCCGCGGTGACCAGGACACGCGCATCCCAGGGCTGTTCGACGACGGCCAGTTGCTCGTCGGTGAGCGGAGGGCTGTCCTGGTAGACGTCGGTCACTTCCGGCTCCAGAGGTGCTCGAACTCGGTGAAGGCGAGGTCGGTGTCGAAATTTGTGATGTTGTCGCTGATGTTGAGGATCAGACAGCTGGGCTTGCCACCGTTCAGGGGTCCGCGCAGTCCGCGACCGATCATCTGCTGGTACACGTTGTGGCTGAAGACCGGCCGGGCCACGACCACGGCACGAGTGGCCGGAGCGTCGAATCCCTGGGTGAGCACACCGTAGTTGGTGAGCACCCGGATACGTCCGTTTCGGAAGTTCTCGATGCGATTGCGACGGTCCTGCGTGCTGGTCGTCGAGTCCACGGCGGCGGACGGGACACCCCGGTCGTTGAGCATGGCCGCCAGGTACTTGGCATGGTCGACGGAGGTTGCGAACAGCAACGTAGGCCAGTCGTGCGGCAGTTCGGTCACCGAGTCGACGATGCGCAGACTACGCGCGTGGTCGTCGGCGAGCCGCTGTTCGGCGGAGCGGGAGAGCACGGCCATGCGATCGGCGTGCGTCTTCTCGTCCCGGGTGAGTTCGATGTGGCCGCCCTCAAGGGTGCGGTGCTCGACCTGGGCGAGCATGCCCCAGTCCTGGAGGTCGCGATACGGGTCACCCGACGGGAAGACTCCCTGGTCCAGTCGCCGGTTGCCGAACCGGCTGACCAGACGGCGAGTCTCCTCCTCATTGGTGTTCCGGAACGGGGTGGCTGTCAGGCCGAGCAGATGCCGACCGGTCTCGTACTGGGTGAGCCCCAACTGGCCGAGGATCTCGGTGTACCGCTTCGAGATGGCGGTGTGCGCCTCGTCCACGATCACCAGTGCGGCCTGGCGCAGCCAGGAGTACTGGTCGGTACTCAGGCATCGTTCAAGTTTGGCATCAGTGGCGACCACCAGGTGTGGGTGATCGACGACGTTCCCGACCTCGTTGGTGCTCCACAGCCGGCTGATGGTGAGCGGGCGTTCGGCTCCCACTTTGTTCCAAACGAACTTCCAGCTCTGAACCGCCTGTTCGCACAGCTCCTCGGTCTGAGCGATCCAGAGCAGCGGACCCTTAAGGTCACCGACCCGCTTCACCCAACGGATCACTGCCTCTGCAGTGACCCGGGTCTTGCCGGCGCCGGTCGGCAGGGACAGCATTCCGCGCTGGGGGGCCAGTCGGTCGAGCATGGTGGAGATGTTCCGGACCAGGTCCTCCTGGTACTCGTGGAGGCTCGGGAAGTCCCGAGGGCCCTCGACGGTCTCGAACGGAGGCGGGGACGGGGTCCTCGAACCGGCGAACGCGACAGGCAGCTTCAGCTCCGAGACGAACGCGATAGCTGCCGACGAACCGCCGTATGCAACAGGCGCGTTGGGGAAGCGCGCCTGGATGTCCCGGGCGTGCTGTTGGAGCACTCCGTCACCGTGCGCGTTGAACGCCATCTGCGCGATCCTGCGCCCGGACGGCTCCACACCGTCGGCCGCCTGCAGCTCGGCCTCCATCAATCCCTCGGGGAGTCCGGCCCGGAGCGCGTCCGCACCGATCAGCAGCTCGATCTTGGTCACCACGTCCTCGGCCTCGCGCACTGCCTTCTGCGCTGCCTTCAACTCGCTGTCGCGTGCCATACGGTCCTGGTGCTCCAGAACCTGACGGCAACCGGTAGCACCGAGGCCCAGGCCGAGTTCGCGGTCGACCAGGCGCAGCATCGGTTCGGGGTCCAGAGGAACGCGGACCTTGACAGTGCTGTCCTGGCGTACGGCGTCCAAGGGGGAGGCGTGAGTGCCGTTGGGCGTGCGGGTGACTTCCTCCAGTTCGCTGCACCGCTGCACCATGCTGTTGCGGTTCCCGCTGTTCAGACGCTGCCGCAGGGCGGGGAACAGCTCGACCAGCGGCACGGGGTCGCCCTCGGGGACTTCACGGGTCTCCAGGCTGATCACGTCGGAGTAGCGGAGCATGCCCCACTTCTCGATCATCAGCTCGGCGTCGGCGGCGGTCGGTACGAGCAGCGCCGGGAGCTGCTCGGCGCGCAGCGCCTGGTACTGAGCGGTCCCGACGGCGACGGTGATCTCGCTGTCTGGCCGCGTCTCCCAGATGTCACCGGTCCGGCACCGGGTCAGCGAGTCCTCGGGGAAGTCCGCGCCGAACCGGGTCAGCATCACGTAGGTGGCGCCCACGAAGGAGTCGTCCTCGCTGCGGGTCACCTCATCGAGGAGCGCGTCCCAACGGTCGGCGGGGACCTCGTCAATGGTGGTCGGGAGCCGCAGCTTACGGGCCTTCTCCGGAGAGATCTCGGCAACCGGCAGTACGTCGCGGTAGGCGGCGAGCTGAGGGCCGACGGCTTCCTTCAGCGGCTTGATCCCTTGGGAGGTGACGGCCGTCCCGTACTTCCACAGCATCCACCGGATCGGTGAGGCGACCGGCTGCCGGGTGTTGGTCTGTGTACCGATCTGGCGTGTCCAGTTGTCCACCACGGCGTCGTCGGGCAGCACCTTCAGAAAGGCGGCGCGGGATTCCTCGGAGAGAGCGCGGAAGACATGGAGCGGGCCGCCGATCGGGGCGCCGTCTGTCTTCATCCGGTTCAGCGCAGGGCGCGGGGCGCTGCTGTCCAGGCGGCGCAGGTAGGAGGTGTGGAGGGCTTCGCGGTACTCGTCGTACCACGCCTCGCCCTCCTGGGGCCGGATACCACCGGACGGTCGTTCCCGCAGACCGACCTGGGAGAAGAAGGGGGTGTCATCGGAGTGGAAAGCCATGTCCACCGCGATACTCGGGTCCCGTTTCGCGTCGACCACGACACCCGGCAGCATGCAGTCCTCGACCGGCCGGAACCGACCGTCGGCGGTCCGCACCCGGAGCGTAGAGCGTGCCGCGGGCACCCGCTCCAGGACCTTGTGGGTGAGGCGACGAACCCCGGCCTGCCGGAACAGCTCCCAGAACCGCTCCCAGTCCGATTGGCTGTAGTGGTCGAAGCCCTGGTCGAGAACGCTGTCGAACCGGCCCTCGACGTCGGCCTCCCGAATGCCAAGGACGTCGAGGGCGTGGGTCAGCGAGGGATCCTGGGCGAGTTCGTCGACCACGTACACCGTGGACTCGCGCAGTCCGTCCTGGTCGGTGCGGCGGAAGACCTTGCCCTGCACAGGGGGGACGAGACCGTCCTCTTCGGTGAGGACGATGTGGGCCTTACGGGCTTCCTCGGCGAACGGGGAGCCGACCTCGATCATGTCGGCGAGAATGCGGATCGCCGTCGCGGAGGCCTGCACGGTGCCGCTCTCCACGAGGGCCTCCAACCAGTCGCGAACGTCGGCTCGTTGGTGCTTGGCCGCATCAAGGATGTGTTCGACCTTGCCGGAACGCAGAGCATCCGCTTCGACGTTCGGATGCAGCCAGTTCGACGGACGGTCCGGGCACTCGTGCCACCACCGCAGCCAACGCAGGAGAGACTTTGATTCCTTCCTCGGGTCCTTGGGACGCGGGTGCATCCGCAACTCGGTCGGTTTGCGCAGCACGCCGTTCTGGTCAGGAAGGGACGCGTTCACCGCGGCACGTGTCCAGATCTCCTCGGTCAGGAACTCGTCCGCCCAACTGATCGCCTCCTTCACGCGACCGGGCAGCAGCGGGAGGTAGGCGGCCGGGTCCTCGGCGGGAGCCAAGGCCGGGAGCGACTCGACGACCAGTTGCGCGGCAGCGCGGATCATCTCCTGGTTGAAGGGGGAGGAGTCGAGGAGGTTCTGCCGGTCCTCGTTCGTCTTCCAGGCGCCGTTGAGGATGCCGCTCAGCGACATCTCGTACTTGGTCGGGAAGAAGGACCAGAACCTGCCCCGCCCGCGCGCTCGCGGGCTGACGTACAGGCCGCTCTCCGGATCCTTCTCCAGGGTGGGGACGCCCCAGGCGAGGTCGAGCGAGAGCCGGCCATGCAGCTCTCCGGCATCTGCGCTGGCTGCCGGCCCGGGCTCGTGGGTGGTGGTGAACACTCGCCACCGGTCGGTGGTGACGGCCTTGCCTGTCCGCTCCTCGACCACGGTGTGCAGGTCACCGGTCTGCTGGGTGGTCAGGGTCCGACGAGCCATGGGCCGTGGCCGGCGGTCCTCCAGTACGACCTTCGCGACATGCGGGGAGAAGAGCTGGAAGCCGACCGGGAACTCCTCCCGGGGCTCGCCGTGGTCCTTGGCGCGACCACCGTGCATGTCCCGGCCCAACCGGTCGGCGGCCTTACGGAGCAGGGGCAGGCGGACGACGGTGGTGGCCCAGCTCAGCAGCTCGTTCAGGACGTGATCGGAGGCGCGCTCGGCCTGCACGTCCAGAGGCCGGGCCATCCGCAGCACCGGGGCGTCGAACTCCGGGCCGTAGCGTGCCGTCACGCCGGGCACGGCTTTGATCTGCTCGTACGACCAGGCGCGGTCGAATCCGAAACTTCCGGTGCTGCTGAAGAATTCCGGTGCGTCGGTCACCACGAGAACCGATTTGACGCCCACTCCGAATCGCCCGATCTGGCCCCCACGCTTCTTCGACATGCTCATCCGAAGAATTGTCTCCGCGCCTTCCGGGGTCACCGGCTCGCCCTCGTTCGCGCAGTACAAATGGGTGCTCGTGAGGACGACATGGACTCGCCCACCCCGCTCGTCGGCCATCTCGTCCGCCGCGTTCTGAACGAGCTCGAAAAGCTGGCGATCACCGTACCCGCCCTGGGTGATACGGCGCTCGCCATTGGCGTGCTCGGCCACGAGGCCGGGGTCCACGGCGTAAGTCTGCAGGACACGCGAGGACTGTTCGAGAACGGTTTGGATTACCGGTGAGGACGAAGACAGCACTGCTACTGCGCTCCTGGGGTGTCAAAGGTCCGGGCGAAAAATCGAACGGCGGGCCGACCGCCGGCGTCGTCGGCCGGCCCGTGTTCATCCTGGCGCTGGGCGTGATTTCCACAGTGCCTTCGTGAAGCGGTGGGTTCACGGGGAAGGCGTCGGTTGTTGCGAGACTGATACTTCGGGCCCGTGACGTGCTGAATCAGGCCGAGGGAGCGGTCTCGTCCGGCAGTCCCTGGACCAGCTTGGCCAAGGAGGGGAACCGGTTGGCGAATTCCTCTTCGGGCACGTCGAAACGGTGAAGAACACCCCGGACTTCGGCCATGCTGCTTGCCATCTTCATGGCCAACCAAAATGAACTGGAGTCCCGTTGCGAGTCCAGCGACTCGTCGTCGTCCTGCTCATTCATCGAGTGATCCACCCCTAAGGTCGCATCCTGCAGTTGCACAGGGGTGTATTCGAGCACACGTCCCCCGTGTGTAATGAAATGGATAAAGTTGGGATTCGAGTGGGACTTTCTTCCGATGAATCAAGCTAGGGGGCGGAGACCCGTTTGGCCAGTCTTTTTCGGAAGGTAGTTCGATGTAAGGTTTCGGCGGCGTGTGCGGCTGAATTTTGGGCGCACTTCTCCCCTTGCCGCCCGGCCCTCCCTGTTTCGGGGTTTGCGGGCGAGATGGGATCGCCATCGTCAACGACGGTATCGACCGTCACTCGAAAGCGCAAGCGCAACTTGCCTTTGCTGAAAGGGAGTTGATCGTTCCACTCAAGGAAATGGGATTTTATGGGTGGAAGTTGATTATTCGGGGCAACTTGGACACCGGATATGGACGACTGGGTGAACGAGCTCGATCAACTGTTGGTTGACGTTGTCGCGCGTGTCAAATTAACCTCGTGGCCCACGACGTGCGAGGCGCATGGGACCGAGGAAAGAGCAGGCAACGCGTGGAGACAGGTGAGGAGTTCGGGCCCTGGTTGGCCCGACAGCTCAAGCTCGCAGGCAAGACGCAGGCCGAACTGGCCGACGAGCTCAAGCTGACCCGGGCCGCCGTGTCCGCCTGGATAACCGGCAGGTCGACTCCCCGTCCGACCGTCATGACGGACATAGCCAGGGCGCTCGGCACGGATGTGGGTACGGTGCACACCCGTACCACCGACACCCAGGCCGGCCTCCCGGTCTTCTGGTACCACCGCCCCGGCTACCGTGACGGTGGCCGTGACCTGGGCAATGCCGCCGCCTTCGCCTTCGACGCCGACGTCCAGGTCTTGGCCCGCGAGACCTGCCAGAACAGCCTCGACGAGCGCCTGAAGGAGACAGGCCGCCCCGTCAGGGTCCGCTACACCCTGCACGAGCTGACGGGGAAGTTCCTGGACGACTTCCGCGACGCGATCCTCTGGAACGACCTCTTCCCGCACTACTCCGCTGTATCGGAGACCGCCGGGAACCAGAAGGTCGGCCGGGTCGTGGACGCCGGGGTGCGCGACATGTACGAGAAGGGGCGCCTCGTCCTGCTGCGCATCGACGACTACAACGCCTCGGGTCTCACTGGCGACGACTATGAGGACGGCAAGTTCGCCGCCGTGATCAGGCGTCAGTTGGAGAGCCTCAAGTCCGGTCCCGGTGCGGGGGGTTCGTACGGCCTGGGGAAGGCGACGCTCTGGGCCACCAGTGCGCTTGGCCTCGTACTCGTCAACTCCACCCTGTCGGAGCCCCACGAGGGGCGTACCGAGCGGCGGGTCATCGGCCGCCTGGAACTTCCCTGGCGGGAGGTCGAGGGCGTGCCGTACGCGGGTCCGGCCTGGCTCGGACGCCCCGACCCCGATACCCCCGGCGCCGAGGTGGCACGCTCTTGGTGGGCGGACGAGGAGACCGTGGCCCGTCTCCATCTCACCCGGGACAGCGACGAACCGGGCACGTCCTTCCTCGTCGTCGGTGCCCAGGACGTGGCAAGCCTCGACGAACGCGAGTCCCAGGACGATGAAGAAGAGGGCGTGGATGGGGAGGAAGAGGAAGGCGGCGAGGACACCCGCGACATTCGCAGGATGCACCGCCGTCTGGTCGAGGCGCTGGGTCGCGATTTCTGGGCCGCGATGACAGGCGCGGGCGGCAGGCTTCCGCTCCTGGAGGCATCCGTCCGCACGATGCGCAACGGTGAAGTCGTCCTGGAGGAGGAGCAGGTCGACCCCTCCGTCGAGCAGCCTTCCCGGACCCGTGCCCTGCGGGCGCACTACGAGGGTGCCACCGTGGACCGGCTCACCGAGGCCGGTCAGGTGGCGGCGCGGAGCATTCCGTTGAAACTGCCGCTGTCCGGAGGCCCGAAGGGCGGAACCCTCGGGACGCACCAGGCGATCCTGCTGGTCACCGATGTCATGAGCGACGGTGAGGAGAAGAAGAACGGGCCGAAGAACCAGATGCATTCGCTTCGAGGCAACCGTATGACCGTCAAGAAGGCGTCGGTCCCGAACCTGCCCATCGGAACCAATTCGTTCCAGGCCGTGCTCCTGGTGGGAGAGGCCGCCGGTGAATCGGCCCCCTTCGCGAGCGAGGCCGAGGAGTTCCTGAGGGCGGCGGAGCCGCCCGAGCACGACCGGTGGGGGCAGACGGAAGAACTGGCTCTGCGCTGGTCGCCCTCGGCCTATCGGAGGATCAACTCGTTGACCACGGAGGCCAACAAGGCTGTCAAGGAACTTCTCGCACGACCTAAGCGCGGTGTCGGTGGTGCCGAGGGTGGCGAGGCCCTGCGCAAGGCGTTGACCGTGAAGAAGAAGCCGAAGGCCAAGGTGCCCACCGGGCCGGTGGTGCCGGAACTGGAGGCACTCGACGCGACGATCGGCGACGAAGGTGAGTGGCGGATCACCGCGGAGGTGAAGATCCCGCGCGGCGACGAGATCGTCCCGATGGTGCCGGTCGCCCAGTTGGACGTGCGCTCAGGTGGTCGCCCGAAGCTCGACTGGGCGGAACTCGTGGCCGTCGAGGGCTGTGAGGTGGAGGACGGGATCCTGCGTTTCGCTCCCGGCACGCGACGCGCGACGTTCCGTGGCCGCACCGACGTCACCAGTCATCCGGTCAAGGCGATGTTCACCAGCCTCGTCCTCGAACTCCGTGCCGGCAAGGGGGAGTGACGCGTGAAGTCCTACCCGTACGCTCGGCTCAATCGACCGGTCACACTCAGGGTTACCTCGGTCTCCCTCAAACTGCCCGACGGCACCCGGGATCAGCTGGAGACCAGCGCGTTCTCCACTCAGCAGCAGGCTGTCGCGCTCGGCATCGCGGGCCACGCCGACTGGGTGAGCGCCACGATCAGGATTTCCGCGACGCTGCCGCCCGGTGCGAACGCGCCGGATGCCTCCTGGTCCGAGCTGCGCGTCCTTGCGGTGGTGACCGATGGCGAGACCAATGTCCGTAGGTCCACGGATCTCACGCGGGACACGGAGGACGGCCGGGACTGGTCGGGATCCGTCGAGGTGCTCCGTGACGACCACCTGGGGCGTGCCTCCCTCGCCGCCTACGCGGTCGGAACGGTGGACGGAGTGCGGGGGCGGTCCATCGCCGAGACCGACCGGAACTGGGTCGTCGACACGATCTCGGACGATCCGATCCAGGAGTTCCGACTGGAAGTGCGGAGAGCCTCCTTCAAGAAGAGTGCGCGGGAATGGTTGCAGGCGTACGCCGATGCCCCCTGGGCCGTGGACGCTTCCGCCCGGGTCCCGACGGTGTTCGTGAACACCGATGTCGAGGGGATCCTCGGACTACTGGACAGCAACGGTTCCGCTCTGGAGAGCAAGGTACGTGACCTCTTGGTCGCCCAGATGGCCACCGACGTCTGGACGGCGGTGTTCCACGGTGCCATCGGCGACCTGGAGGTGGAACCCGGCGCCGGTCCGGTCTTCCCCACGGGCTGGCGGGGAGAGGTGCTGCGGGAGATGCTCCCGGACGTGGTCCCCGGCGTACACGTCGAGGAGGCGCTACGACAGGTGCACCGCCGTCGCACCGGCGACTCGGGCTGGGTGGAACTCCAGACCCGCATCCATTACGCGGCGATCCGCCGAGCCGATGCCACCAAGGCCCTCGCCTATGTCATTCGCGGGCTGGAACAGATGAACCGGGAGAGCGAGACGTGATCACCAAACCCAGCCATGTCCCGGAGCGTCTGGCGCTGCTCGACTCCTCGACCGCCGACCCGTTCCTCACCGAGGGGCTGCTCAAGGGTGAACAGGTGCACGCGGGCATCGACCTCGCCAAGGTCGTGGAGCCGCTTCCGGAGGACGACGCCAGGTGGTGGGTCGAGCCGATCCGAAGCCTCGTGGAAGACGCCATGTTCGAGTTTCGGGAGGATCGCACCCGAGCTGACGCATGGCTCGCGCCACGGCTTCACGCCACGTTGCGCCTGAGACGACGAGAAGCGGCGGACAAGCGTCTGTGGAACCACCTCGCACTGGCGGTGGCTCCCGACTACGTGGTCTGGCGGCACCTTTCGGAACCGACGACGAGGAGGCCGGAAAGGCGTGTCCCCGCGGAGCGATTCCGGGGACCTGCCGACCGACAGTGCTTCTCACGCCTGTGGTGGGCAGCGGAGCTGTTCAGGAACGGAGCGGACTACGAGCCCGTCGAGGCAGCCTGCAGAAACCAGGACCTCATCCACAGTGTCCTGAAGAAGGAGATAATCGACCACCGTCCCACTGCGCAGGCCGTGGTCCGCCTGCTCAAGAATGGATTGGTCACCACCGGCCGAGAGGTGGACGGCCTCAGCGTTGCGATCAACGCGGCCGGGGCCACCCTGATCTACGACATCCTCGCGCCGGACCAGCCCCGCGACCCCGTCCCTCTGCGCGACTGGATCGCGGAAGCGGAATCAGCGCCGCCGGTCGAGCGGTACGAACTCCCGAAGGGGCCCGACGAGGATCCTGTGCCGGAGGATTCCGTGGTCGCGCTCACCGACTACTTTGCGGAGCTGTTCGAGACCGCGCCGGTCAGGGGCAGGAAGATCGAGGACTGACCCGGCGCGGCGCTCGGCCTACTTCGTCGCCGCCTTCTTGGTCTTGCGTGGACGCACGGAAGAAGGCGGCGGCACCTGGTCCTTGGGCTGCGGACACCTGTCGGTGCAGTTGTCGGCGGCCCCGCAGCCGTTGCTTCGCAGCTTGGCCCGTTGCTCCTCGGTGGCCGGCTGCCACGGCTTCCTCAGCGACTCCGGGTCCGGCTGGGGGAGTCCGAGAGCGGAACTCAGCAGGTGCGCACCGAAAAGGGGCGGTACGGCGTTGCCGACCTGCTGCGCCTGCGCCGTACCGGACCACGGATAGTCCGGCGGAAAGCTCTGCAGCATCCCGGCCTCGTTCATGCTGAACCGCGGGCCCTCGTAGACGATCTTCTCGTTCAGGTGCTCGAAGACCACGAAGCGCGAGATGCGGCCGGTGACCGTGGTGGCGGGCTGTCGGTCGGTCCGCACTCCCCGCCTTCCCGGGATTCCCGAACTGCCGTAATTCGAGCGGACCAAGAAGGGAGTGACACGCCCCGGATGTGAGCCCACCGGGTCCGAGAGGGCGTCACGCATCGACCTCCACGGGAGCCTGGTTTCGTCGCTCTCCGACGTGCCGCCCTCGTCAAGGGTCGGCTGAAGGACCTGGTCGGCGGCGCTCGTCCCGTTGTTGCGGTTCCATTCCTTCGCATCGTAGGAACGATGTGTAGGGAAGGGGAGAGAGGGTGCGCCGAGGCCCTCGCGTCGAGCGATCAACACCGCGCGAGAACGCGTCTGCGGTACTCCGTAGGTCTCGGTGTCCAGAACGTCGACGACGACCTTGTATCTGGTCCCGTCGGGGAGCCCCGTCTCGGCCAGCACCTTGGCGTAGTGCTCCCACAGCGGAGCCACTGCCGGGACCTGCTCCAGGACGATCACATCGTACGGTCGGTTGTCGCGGTTGGGGCTCCGTGTTGCCTGGATCGCGTACCGGAGAGGTTCCAGGACCAGGGCGGTGCGTGGATCGGGGAGTCCCTTGAGTTCCTCGTCGATCTCCTTGTCGGAATCACCTGGCATCAGCCTGTCGATGTAGCCCTTGACCGTTTCCAAGGCCTGGCGCCCGGCACCGTGCCCGGCCACTGAGTACGTCTGGCACGGAGGGCCGCCGGCGAGCACGTTGATCTCCGGCGGCAACGACTCGAAGGCGTCCCTGCGTACTGCGCTCACATCGGCATGGAGGGTGTCCAGGCCGGCGGCGTACCGGGTCAGGCACGCGCCCTTGTCCCACTCGATACCGAGACTCGGGATGTCGAGCGAGTGACCTGCGACGTCCAGTCCTCCGGGACCTGCGAAGAGGTCCAGGATACGAGGCTGGTCGAGGATGGGCTTGTGGGACGCCGTGCTGGTCATGTGGCGGAAGTCTAGCCGGCCGAGGGGAATCGTGGATCCGGAATGAGCGTGGCGGCGACAGCCCGCCCCAGCGCTCTGCCCACGGGCGGTGGTGTCGCGTGGCCGATCTGGCGGTACCGAGCGGTCTTGCGCCCGGTGATCTCCCACGTCTCGGGAAAGCCTTGCAGCAGCGCCGCCTGCCTGGGCGTGATTTTCACCATGTGGTCTCTGCCGAGTTCGGGATCCCACACGAAGTTCGCGTCGGGAACCTCGTCACCCACGGTGTGACCGTTGACACCCATGGTCGCCCAGGTCTGCTTGGCTCCCGTCGGCCCCAGGTCCGCGCCGCCCCGGTTCTTCGAGCCGCCGACCAGGGTCGGAGCCGGTCGGTCGGCCTGCGCGGCCCAACGGGCGGCGTCCCGCCAACCGCGCGAGGCCATGGAGGGCTCCAGAACAGCACCGACCGTCATCGGTTGCTGCACTGTCGGTGTGGGTGGCCGGAACGCCCCGGCCCACTGGCGCGCGATGGCGACTAGGACGCCTTGCTTGCGGTTCTGGGGTACGCCGAAGTCGACGGCGTTCACTACGAACCAGCTGAACTCGTACCCGAGGTGTGCCAGTTCGGCTCGCGCGAAGTCACGAAACTGCTGGTAGGCGTCCGAGTGCGCGAGCCCGGGAACGTTCTCGATGAGTACCGCACGAGGCTTGATCGCATGGACCAGATAGACCGTGGCCCTCAGCAACTCTTCTTCGGCATGTGAATCCGCCCGTCCCACGGTCGCACTCGACTTCACCCGTGGCAGGCCGGCCGAGAGGAGATCCACGTCGTGGCTCACGGGGTGCTCGGCCGGGTCGAAGTCCAGCAGGTCGGTGTGGAGCACCTTCCAGTGCGGTCGGTTCGCCCGCAGAGTGCTGACGGCGAGTGCGTCGTCGTCCAGCAGCAGGCGCGGCTCGAAACCTGCCTGCTCCAGTCCGAGGGCGAGTCCACCGGCCCCGGAGCACACGTCGACGAAAGTCAGTCCACTCATTCTCTTCTCCCCCTGGTCCCTTCCGTCCGGCGCTGCTCCACAGCCGCTACCACCCGCGCGGCCACTTCCCCAGGAGCCTCGTGCTCCCAGAATCGCAGCACCGTCCAGCCTTCCGCGATCAGATGCTCGGTCGTCTCCCGGTCGCGGGCCATGTTCCGATCCAGCTTGCGGCGCCACCAGTCGGCGTTGGCCTTCGGATGAGTGGCGTGCTGAGGACAGCCGTGCCAGAAGCAGCCGTCGATGAGGACCGCGACCTTGGCCCGAGTGAAGGCCACGTCGATCCGTCGCCGGGGCATGCCCGGCACGGGGTACTCCACGCGATAGCGCAGTCCGGCCGCGTGCAACAACCGGCGCACGGCGAGCTCGGCCTCCGTGTCCTTGCTCACCTGCTTGCTCATGCGGGCGGAAACGGCAAGAGAGGAGGGGACGACGTTCGGCACGGGATCATCTTGCCGGCGTAGGCGGCTCGGCGTGTAGCCGGAGAAGGACTCGCGTCTCTGGAGCGGGCGTCATCGACAGAGTGGCCGCCCGCTTCTTTGGCAGTGTCGTGCCTCCGCGGCCCGCCTCAAGGGCGCTTCGCGTCGGCTTCGCCGATGGCCCTGCGGGCCACCCTTGACCCGGGCCGCTCCGGCACGGGGGAGAAGCGAGCGGGCGGCCCGGGGAAAGTGGGCGGCTTGGCGGGGTGTGCCATGAAGGTGGGCTGCGGGCTTGGCCCGGGTTGCGGGCGCGGTCGACCGTCCGGGGACGCCGGGTGGGGTGGCGGCTGCGGGTCGCTCGGGAAGGAGGCATGGGCGTGCGGTTTGACCGCAGGCCCGTCCGGAGGAGGCACTCGTCAGGCCCTGGCAGACTGCCGGCCACAGATCTTGGCCCGCCCGTGGTGGCCACGGTGACGTCGGCACACGCCCTGGTCGATGCGCTTGGCCGGCCGGCCGTGTTGCCGTGTCGAGATCAAGAACGGGTGCGGGCGGTCATCGGGAGCGGTAGGCGCGCTTGGACCGGCGACTCATTTCAGTGTTCTGGAACGCCACGCATTCCCAACGTCCGTCGCGGCGACGCAGTGTGAAGGTCTGGAACTTGTCCACATCGACCCGGCTGCCTTTGCCGATGCCGCCGACCGTGGTCACCACCGCCGTGGACTCGTCCGGCATTCGCACATCGATCGGCTTGACTGTCATGCGCGTGCCCTTCTGCCACCGGGTGAACACCTCGTGGTGTGTCTGCGCGATGGCGGCGCGCCCGAACATGGCATCTCCCATGAAGATCACGTATGAGGCGTCCTCGGCGAACTGCGCGGCATAGCGCGTCGCGTCACCCGCGTCCCAGGCCTGCCGGACCCGCTCAAGGAACTCCTCGACCGTGTCCCCGCTCTTGACCGTCATCATCGTCTCCCTTGGCGACGGGCCCTACAGGCGCCCAATCCGTTTCCACTGAAATTATTACAACCGAAACGGTATGGCAAGGCGCACCCCGTCGCTGGATCGAACAACCAGGCCGGAGGGGCCCGATCACCACACCCGAGCGGGCCGCGCCCCGGATTCAGCAGCGACGTTGGCATGGACGATCCCGAGCAGCCGACGCAGCTCGGCCTGGTCCTCCGCCGCCAGGCCCGCGGTCAGCCGCCGCTCCGAGGCGCCCGCGAGCCCGATCAGCTTCTCCAGCTCCACCCGGCCCTCCTCCCGCAGGCGCACCAGCTTCACCCGGGCGTCACTCGGCGACTCGCGCCGCTCCACCAGGCCCCTCTCGATGAGCAGCGACAGCAGCCCGACCAAGCGGCTGGCCGGGATACCGAGTGAGGAGGCAAGCTGCTGCTGCGAATGTTCCCCGCCGTCGCGCAACCCGCGCAGCACGGCGAAATGACGCGGATGCAAGTCCTCTTCGGCCAGGGCCGACTCAAATGCGAGAGCCGCCGCGTTGCCCACCGAAGCGATCAAGAAGCCGAGCGGCTCGTCCGCCCCGACTTTCCACGTAGCAGGTCCCTTCCTCATCCGAGAAACGTAACAGCAGCTGACCGTTCCCATCGAAACAGCCGGGCGGCTGGCTACTTCATCGGCGGGGGCTGCTCGGATGACCGGTTCAGCGATTTCACGGCGGGTCTGGTGGCGCAGCTCGTGTAGCGCCTGAGAGGCGTACGGCTGAAGTGGCCAGCCGGGGATTTGCCCGCGGCGGGCCACTTCGTTGAGGTCTCCTTTATGCGCCGTGGCAGGCGTCGTACGGCTGGGGCTGGCCGCACCAGCAGTCCGAGGTGCGTTGTGGGGGCCACGCTACGGCTCGGCCGCGGGCTGCCAGGGTCGTCGCGTACTGGGGGAGGAGGGTCGTGTCGGAGGGGGAGGAGCCCTCTGAGGCGGCGAAGGCCTCGTAGGAGGGGACCGTGCCGGTGACGATGCCCAGGTTGGGGGTGCCGGAGGTGGAGAGTTCGCGCAGCGAGGACTCTATGGTCGCGAGGTGCTCGGGGTGGGAGGGGTACTCGGCGGCCAGCTCGGGGTACGCCGACAGGAGCTCGGAGAGTTCTTCCGCCGGCCAGTGCAGGACCGCCACCGGGAAGGGGCGGGAGAGGGCCGCTCGGAAGGCGCCCAGTTCCGCCTGGAGGCGGGAGATTTCCGCTTCCAGCTCCGCCGGGTTGTCGGAGCCCAGGGACCACACGCGCTTGGGGTCGTGGAGTTCGTCCAGGGAAACGGGGGACGAGTGGAGGGTGTCCGCGCGGGCGTCCCAGTCGTCGTGGGGGAGGCCCAGCATGCGGCGGACCCGGTGGCGGCCGAAGAGGAGCGGGTGCGTGGCGTAGGGGGGCTCGGCGACGTCCGTGAGGAGGAGGGTGGCCGCCTCCGTGAACGTGTCGTGCGCCGCCTCCAGCTCGTCGTGGGCTTCTAGGGACTCGGCGACGATGACCCAGGGGGCCGGGTCCCGCGGGGGCGTGGCGCGGATGCCGTCGATGATCGCCCTGGCCTCCGCCTCGTGGTCGTACTCCCACAGGTTCGACGCCTTGAGGGCCCGGACGAGGGCCGCGTTCTCCAGGGCGTCCGGCGTGGCCAGCAGGCGGTCGTAGAGCGCGGTGGCGGCGGGGCGGGCGTCGGCCAGTTCCAGGTGGGCCGCGGCCCGGAGGAGGAGGGCTTCGGCGTCTTCGGGGTAGCGGTCGGCGGTCCGCTCCAGGCGTGCCGCTTCGGCGGTGTGGTCGACGACGTTCTCGGCAGGCGTGTCGGGGCGCATGGACGACACCGTACTGCCCGGCGGTGACAAAGGAGAGAGAGGGATGGAGAGAGGGAGGGAGGGGGAGTGGGCGGGTGCGGTGCAGGGGGAGGGGAGGGGAGGGTCTGGTGGGGTGGGGCCCCCTGCACCGGGGGCGGGCGGAGGTGCGGGTCAGATCGTCACGCCGTCTATCTGGAGGGTCTGTACCGCCTTCGCCGGCACCGACACCGCCACCGTCTTTCCGGAGACGTAGGTGTCCGAGTACGCCTTGTAGGCGTCGCCGCCCGTCGTCACCGTGTTCCAGCGGGGGACCAGGCCGCCGGTCCCGCCGGTCACCGTGGTGAAGCCGGAGAGGTTGAAGGTGAGGGTCTGGGCGGACGTGGCGGTGTTGAGGGCGACTATCACCAGGCGCTTGGCCGAGGAGTCGTAGGCCGCCACGGCGTTGCTCACGCCCGTGTCGAGGATCCTCATGCCGGGGCGGATGTGACGGCTGAACTGGGCCATCACGTAGTACTTGGTGGTGACCGCGCCCGCGGCCAGGGTGCTCGCGTCGTACGAGATCATCGCCCAGTTCGTGGACGGGTCCATGACCTGCCAGTAGACCCACGCGGTGGGGTGCAGCCAGCGGAAGTCGTAGAGGAGGTTGAAGGCCATGGTGTAGCCGGTGCCGTCGTTGTCGCCGGTCTCCGAGTTCCACAGGGCCTTGCCGGCCGTCGTGACGACGTCCGTGTACAGGAGGTCGCGGCGGCCGCCGGAGCCCTGGTAGCCGTGGACGTTCACGCGGTCCACGTAGCCCTTGGTGGTGGCGGAGAAGGCGCCCCAGGTGGTGCGGGCCAGGTCGTAGCTCGTCTCGTCCGATGCCGAGATCTTGGTGCCGGTCAGGCCCCTGCTGTTCAACTCGGACCGCAGGTAGGGGAGTACGGCCGCCTGGACGGTCGCGTCCATGTGGCAGCCCTCCTGGGTGCCGGTCGCCGTCCACCAGGAGGAGGACGGTTCGTTGAAGGCCTCCACCGTCGCGAAGTTCACGCCCCAGTGGTTCTTGGCGTACAGGGCGACCGAGGCGAGGTGGGAGGCGTGCTGGCGGTAGTTCCAGGACTGGAGGTTGTTGCCGCCGTCCGAGGCGCCCGACGGGTTGTGGTTCAGGCACATCCACCACATGGGGGAGTTGGCGAAGAGCTCGGCGGTGGCACCCCGGTTGACGGCCTTGACGAGCATCGCGCGCTGGGTCGCGTCCGCCGTCCAGTCCCAGGCCGAGGAGGTGGGGTCCTCGTTGTTCCAGTCCTGCCAGTAGCCCTCGATCTGCTTGAACGCGGGGATGTTGGCGGAGGCGACCATGCTCTCGCCGTTCACGGTGTTCCAGCTGCACGCGCCCAGGTTGTAGCGGGCGATGTTCAGGCCCAGGCCCGGGAGCGAAGTGCCGTTGTACGACGTCGACTTGGTGGTGAAGAAGATGTCGGCGAAGTCGTCGCGGGTGCCGAAGACGTTGCCCCACCAGGCGAGGGACGTGCCCCAGCCCTCCCAGGTGCCCCATGACGTCGACGGGCTGACGGTGATCGTCGCGTCGGCGCGGGCCGTGCCGGTGGCCAGGGCGCTGCCCAGGATGCCGCCTCCGGCGGCGGCCAGGAGTGTTCTGCGTCGGATCATGGCTGCTTCTCAACCTCTCCGTGCGGCTCAAACACCGGTTCCCGAACCGGCGTCGACTCGTCCCCCCGCATGCCAACACGAAGCATCAGGTGTGACGTGTGGGGTTGTCGAGGGTTGTGGCAGTGCTTTCTAAAAGCGGTGGAGGAAGGGGTTGGGGGGTGGGGTCGGGGCGGGACGTGCCGTGTCTCTGGTGACTTGGCCGCTGTCGTCCTATCGTGCGGGCCCGACCGGCGGGCTGCGGGGTGGCGGGAGGTGCGCGGTGCGGAGGGTCGTGGGGCACGGTGACCGGTGGTGGCGGGTGCGGCGACGGGGGGTGGGGCGACGGCGAGTGGGGCGGCGGGTGCTGTGGACCGGGGGTGAACTCCTCGTCACCGTGGGCGTGGTGCTGATGCTCCTGGTCGTGCACCAGCTGTGGTGGACCAACCGGGAGGCGAAGCAGGGGGCCGAGCGGAAGGTGCAGGCGCTGGAGCGGGAGTGGCGGGAGGGCGGCGGGACGAGCGTGCGGGGTGGCGCGGGCACGGGGCGTTCGGGGGGTGCGGAGGGTACGAAGGGTTCCGCGCCGGCCGCCGGGTCCGGCACCGGACGGCAGCGGACGGCGTACCCCACCCAGGTCGTCGCCTCCCAGGCGTACGCCGTCCTCGTCATCCCGCGGCTCGGCCTGCGCGTGCCGATCGCCGAGGGCGTCAGCAAGCCGAAGGTGCTCAACCACGGGTACGTCGGCCACTACCCCGGCACCCAACAGCCCGGCCAGGCCGGCAACTTCGCGCTCGCCGGGCACCGGAACACGCACGGCGAACCGTTCCGCTACCTCCCCCGGCTGCGGCGCGAGGACACGATCGAGGTCGAGACGGAGGCGGGGACCTACACCTACGTGGTCGACCAGATCCTGCCGCAGACGTCGTCCCTGGACTCCGGGGTCGTCCGGCCCGTACCGCGCTCGATCGTGAAACCGTCGTACGGGTACCGGGAGCCGGGGTACTACATCACGCTCACCACCTGCACGCCCGAGTTCACCTCGCGGTACCGGATGGTGGTGTGGGGGAAACTGGTCTCGTATAAAGTTCGGTGAGGAGAGGGGAGTTGACATGCGTGTGTACGGCCGTCGGGCCCTGGCCTCGCGTTCCGTCGCCCTGCTCCTGCTCGTGCTGTTCGATCTGCTGCTGCTCGACTCCGGCAGCCTCTTCACCACCGTCGCGCTCGCCGCGACCGCCGCCGTCGGCTCGGCCCTCGCCGTCAGCTGCCTGCTCGCCGCGCGCTCCGCGCCCGTCGTGCCGCCCACCCGGGTCCGTACGGCGATCCGCGACCGGGCCCGGCGCACGGCCTTCCTCGCGCAACGCGATCCGGACGCGAAGGGCCGCACCCGGCCGCGAGCACCCGGAATCCACCTCCAGGCGACCGCCGCGTAAGGCACCCGGAATCCGTTCCCGGTGACCCCGCGCGGGTCGTCATGCCGTCCCACCTCATCACCACGGCACGACGAGACCCCCTGGAGGGCTCCCACCCATGTCCGTTTTCGCCGGCCTGGTCGCGCATCTCGCCGACCTGCTCCAGCCGTTGTTCCACGCCTCCGCGGCCGCCGCCGCGATCGTCCTGTTCACCGCCCTCGTACGACTGCTCGTGCATCCCCTGTCCCGGGCCGCCGCCCGCGGCCAGCGCGCCCGGGCCGCGCTCCAGCCCAGGGTCGCCGAACTGCGCAGGAAGCACGGGAAGGACCAGCAAGCCCTGCAGAAGGCCGTGCTGGAGCTGCACGCCGAGGAGAAGGTGTCCCCGTTGTCCGGCTGTCTGCCGGGGCTGTTGCAGCTGCCCGCGTTCTTCCTCCTCTACCACCTCTTCTCCAACCGGACGATCGGCGGCGGGGACAACGGCCTGCTCGCGCACGACCTGCTGGGGGCTCCGCTCGGCGGACGGTGGGTCGATCTGCTGGGGGATGCCGGTGGCGGGGTGTTCGGGGGCGCGGGGCTGGTGTACGCGGTGCTGTTCGTCCTCGTCGCCGTCGTCGCCACCTTCAACTTCCTGCGGGCGAAGCGGACGGCGGTGCCGGGTGTCGGCGTCGGTGCGGGGGAGCAGCCGGCGCCGGGGGTGGAGGCGGCGCCGGGGGTGGCGGCGGTGACCAAGGTCGTGCCCTACCTGTCGTTCTTCACGCTCTTCACCGTGGCCGTGGTGCCGCTCGCCGCCGCGTTGTACGTGGTGACCAGTACCGCCTGGAGCGCGGTCGAGCGCGCGGTGCTGTACCGGTGAGAGGGTGAGGGAGCGGAGGGCTACGGTCCAGTACGTGAACAGGCTCTTGCCCGCTGTACGTGCATCTTGGAGGATCGACCAGTCCTCCGATGGCTGCACCCATCGGCCGGACGCTCGCTACCAAGGGAGACGGTGACGACCATGAAGCTGCTGCGAGTCGGTACGGCGGGGGCGGAGCGGCCCGCTCTGCTCGACGCCGAGGGGGTGCTGCGGGACCTGTCCGGTGTCGTGGACGACATCGACGGCGCGCTGCTCGCCGACGACGCCGCCCTCGGCCGGGTCCGGGCCGCCGCCGACGCCCGGGAGCTGCCCGCGCTCGACGCGACCGGGCTGCGGATCGGGCCGCCGCTGGGGCGGATCGGCAAGGTCGTGTGCATCGGGCTCAACTACCACGACCACGCCCGCGAGACCGGGGCCGAGCCGCCGGCCGAACCGGTCGTCTTCTTCAAGGCCGCGGACACGGTCGTCGGGCCGTACGACACCGTGCTGGTGCCGCGCGGATCGGTGAAGACCGACTGGGAGGTGGAGCTCGCCGTCGTCATCGGGCGCACCGCCCGCTACGTGGCCGACGACGAGGATCCGCTGGCGTACGTCGCCGGGTACGCCGTCGCGCACGACGTCTCCGAGCGGGAGTTCCAGATCGAGCGGGGCGGGACCTGGGACAAGGGGAAGAACTGCGAGACGTTCAATCCGCTGGGGCCGTGGCTGGTGACGGCGGACGAGGTGGGGGACCCGCAGGGGCTGTCGCTGAAGCTGTGGGTGAACGGGGAGCTGAAGCAGGACGGGACGACCGCCGAGCAGATCTTCTCGGTCGCCGAAGTCGTGCGGTACGTCAGTCAGTTCATGGTGCTGTACCCCGGGGACGTCATCAACACGGGGACGCCGGCGGGGGTTGCCATGGGGGCGCCTGAGCCGAAGCCGTTCCTTCGGGCTGGGGATGTGGTGGAGCTGGAGATCGAGGGGCTTGGGCGGCAGCGGCAGGAGTTCAAGGACGCCTGAGGGGTGGGGTGGGGATCTGCGCGGGCGGGTGCGGGTGGTCCGTGGTTGCTCGCGCAGTTCCCCGCGCCCCTTACGGGGCTGCTCCGGCCGAACGTGCTTTAAAGCTTCAGGTACGTCTCCAGGGCCTCCACCACGAAGCGGTGGTCCTGGAGTTGGGGGAGGCCTGAGACCGTGATGGAGCCGATCACGCCCACGTTCTCCACCGTGATCGGGAAGGAGCCGCCGTGGGCCGCGAACGCGTCGGGGTCCAGGCGGGAGGACTCCTCGAACGTCGTGCCCTTGGCCCGGAAGCGGGCTCCCACCAGGTAGGACGGTGCGCCGTAACGCTCCGCCACCCGGCGCTTGCGGGTGATCCAGGCGTCGTTGTCGGGGGTGGAGCCGGGCAGGGCGGCGTGGAAGAGCTGCTGGCCCGCGCGGTGGATGTCCACGGCCACCGGGGCCTGGCGCTCCCGTGCCATCTCCACCAGCAGGGAGCCCAGGGCCCACGCGTCGTCGTTCGTGAACTGCGGGAAGACCAGGCGGCGTTGCTGGGCCTCCAGCTCCTCGACCGACGGGGTGAGCTCGGGGGTGGACCGGGGGGTGATCTGCGGGTGGTGCATCAGAGGGTCACCGTCACTTTCTCGGCCGCCGAACGGCGGGCTGCTTCCAGTACGTCCAGGGCGGCGGCCGCCTCCAGCGCCGTCACCGGGTTGGCACCCTCGCCCCGCAGGGCCCGGGCCACGGCCGCGTAGTACGCGGGGTAGTCGCCGGGGAGGGTGGGGACGGCGCGGCCGCCGCCGGTGACCGGGGACTCGCCGGCGCCGATCCGGCCGTGCAGCGACTCCGGTTCGACGCCCCAGCCGTCCGAGGCGCCCGGGCGGTCGCCCTCGCGCAGGGCCGCCTCCTGCGGGTCCAGACCGTACTTGACGTACCCCGCCGTCGAGCCCAGCACCCGGAAACGCGGGCCGAGCTGGGCCGTCGTCGCCGAGACGTAGAGGTGGGAGCGGACGCCGTTCGCGTGGGTGAGGGCGATGAAGGTGTCGTCGTCGGTCTCGGCGCCGTCCCGGCGGACGACCGCCTCGGCGTACACCTCGGTGGCCGGGCCGAAGAGGGTCAGGGCCTGGTCGACGACGTGGCTGCCGAGGTCGTAGAGGAGACCTCCGATCTCTGCGGGGTCGCCGGACTCGCGCCAGCCGCCCTTGGGCTGCGGACGCCAGCGTTCGAAGCGGGACTCGAAGCGCCACACCTCGCCCAGGTCGCCGTCCGCCAGGAGCTTGCGCAGGGTCAGGAAGTCGTTGTCCCAGCGGCGGTTCTGGAAGACCGAGAGCAGCAGGCCGCGCTCCTCGGCGAGGGCGGCCAGGCCGCGGGCCTCGGCGGCGGTACCGGCGACCGGCTTGTCCACCACGACCGGGAGGCCCGCCTTGAGGGCGGTGGTCGCCAGCGGGACGTGGGTCTTGTTCGGGGAGGCGATGACGACCAGGTCGAGATCGTCGGCCCGGTCGAACAGGTCGTCCGGGGCGGCGACCGTCCGGACGCCGGTGAACTCGGCCTTCGCCTGTGCCTGCCGCTCGGGGTTCGAGGTGACCACCGTGTCCAGGGCGAGGCCCTCGGTGGCGGCGATCAGAGGGGCGTGGAAGACGGATCCGGCGAGACCGTAGCCGATGAGGCCGACGCGCAGGGGAGGGGCAGCTGTCATGCGTCCTACTTTCGCAACGCTGTTGCCTAAGTGCAAGTGGCGGGGAGAATGGGTCCGTGGACGAGACGACGAGCAGCACGGGGAGCACCGCTGTGCGAGGCGGTTCGCGAGGCGGCGTGCGGGGCGGCACGAGGGGCGGCGGGCCGGGCGGCGGGCCGGGGTCGGTCGGGGCGAATCTGCTCGCCGTGCGCAGCCACAACACCGCGCTGGTGCTGGACCTGCTGCGGACCGCCGGGAGCGGGGGCATCAGCCGGCTCGAACTGGCCGGGCGGACCGGGCTCACCCCCCAGGCCGTCAGCAAGATCACCGCTCGGCTGCGGGAGGAGGGCCTCGCGGCGGAGGCGGGGCGGCGGGCGTCCACGGGGGGCAAGCCGGCCACCGTGCTGCGGCTGGTGCCGGAGGCGGGGCACGCGGTGGGGGTGCATCTCGACCGCGACGAGCTGCGGGCGGTGCTGGTCGACCTCGACGGGAAGGTGGTGGCGGAGCGGCGCGCCGCACTGGACCTGGGGGCCGGGGCGGCGGCCGTGCTGGGCGCGCTCGCGGCGGTGGCCGGGGAGCTGATCGGGTACGGGGGCGACACGTTGCTCGGGGTCGGGGTGGCGGCGCCCGGGCCGCTCGACCACGTCCACGGGGTGCTGCACCGGGTCACCGGGTTCCCCGAGTGGGACGGGTTCCCGCTGCGGGACGCGCTCGCGGCGCGGCTGGGGGTGCCGGTGGTCGTCGACAAGGACACCAACGCGGCCGCCCTCGGGCTCGCGGTCGGCGGGGAGGGCGGTTCCTTCGCGTACGTGCACCTCGGTACGGGCCTCGGTGCCGGGCTGGTGATCGGCGGCAGTGTGCACCGGGGGCCGCGGACCGGGGCGGGGGAGCTCGGCCACCAGGTCATCCAGCTGGACGGGCCGCCCTGCCACTGTGGCAACCGCGGCTGTGTCGAGGCGCTGTGCCTGGCGGCGGTGGGCCGGGCCGAGCCGGAAGAGGCGGCGCGCGTCCTGGGCGCCGGGGCCGCGAACCTCGCCGGGCTGCTCGACATCGACCTCGTGCTGCTCGGCGGCCGCACGATCGCCGCCGCGCCGGAGACCTTCGTACGAGGGGTCGCCGCCGTCCTCGACGAACGCGCCCGGCGCGAGGGGCCCCTCGGCACCACCGTCCCCGTCCGCGTCGCCCCCGGCGGGGACCGCGCGGTCGCCGAGGGCGCGGCGCAGCTGCTCCTGGCGCCGCTCTTCGGCCGGGCGGACGGGTGAGCGGGCTGAGGTCGGAAGGGGGCCGGGGAGGCCGGGGCGCGTCGGGGGAGGAGGACGGCGGCCGGGGGTCCCCGGCCGGGGGCGGCGGCCGGAGGGACGGGGTGGGCCGGTCGAGGGGGGCGGCGGCCGGAGGGACGAGGTGGGCCGGTCGAGGGGG
>NZ_JBEYJU010000040.1:48549-77544 GCF_040703965.1 Streptomyces sp. NPDC006655
GGGGCGTCGGTCGGGAGGGGCTGAACGAGGTGGGCCGGTCGAGGGGGCGTCGGTCGGGAGGGGCTGAACGAGGTGGGCCGGTCGAGGGGGCGTCGGTCGGGAGGGGCTGAACGAGGTGGGCCGGTCGAGGGGGCGTCGGTTGGGAGGGGCTGAACGAGGTGGGCCGGTCGAGGGGGGCGTCGGCTGGGAGGAGGGGCTGAACGGGCGGAGTCGTCGCCCGGGTTCGGAGTGGCGGCCGTCGGCTCCCGTCCCCGCCCGGCAGAGTCACCTGTTCATGCGCATGCGACTGAGCACCCCCCTGTCCCTCTGCCTGGCCGCCGCAGCCGTCGTCCTCGTCCCCGTGCCGTCGGCGACCGCAGCCCCCGTCGTCGCCGAGGCGTCCTGTGTGGGCACCGACGCACGGGACTTCCCCCTCACCACCCGTATCCACGGCGGCCCCACGTCCTACGAGCCCGGCGGCGGCTACGGCACCTGGTACCTGGACCTCACCAACACCACGAACCGCATCTGCACCGACGTCCACCCGGTCGTCGTCCTCGTCGACGACCACCGTGTCCTCAAGCCCTCCCAGACCGAGCTGGAGTTCTACGACGGCCCGCACCCCCGCCCGGTCCCGCTGACCGCGACCGACGAGTCCGAACTCGTCGGGGTGTTCGACGGGAACGACTTCCCGGGGTTCACCGTGGCGCCCGCGGCGACCGTCTCGGTCAAGGTCAGAGTCGCCTTCGCCGCGGACGCCGTACCGAACGCGGTCACCGCGGACGCCGCCCTCGTACAACGGCGGGGCTCGGACGGCGCCTGGGTCGGGGAGTCCAACGACTACCGCTTCGGCATCGGCCAGGAGCCGCCCCCGCCGCCACCCACGGTCCCGGCCACCCCGGCCACCCCGGCCGATCCGGACCGCACGGGCACCCCGGCCGATCCGGACACCCCGGCCTCCGCCCTCCCCTCGGACGGCACGGAGGCGGTGTCCGGCGAGGCCACCCCGGAAGCCTCCCCCGGAGCCACCCCGGGGAGCGTCCCCTCCGCGGGCGCCGCGCTGCCCTTCGCCGCCGAGGCCGCGGACGCCGGGGAACGCGCCCGGGAACTGGCCCGTACCGGCCTCGGCCTGGCCCACGGACTGCTCACGGCCACGGCCGCGCTGCTCGCCGTGGGAGCGAGCGCCTTCGTCCTGGCCCGCCGCCGGCGGTGACCCGGGTGCCGGGGCGGCGGGCACCGGCGGCGGCCGGTGGCCGACCGGCAGGTGAGCAGGGCATTCCCCGGTGATCCCGGCGTTGTCTAGGCTGGGGGCGTCGGTACGCCGTGGTTCCGGCGCGCCCAGCTCAGGCATGACCGCACCCCGCATACGCACGCCAGGAGACCCACCCACATGGCAGACCGCAAGCCCATCGAGTCGTGGCTCACCGACATGGACGGCGTTCTCATCCACGAGGGGGTTCCGATCCCCGGCGCGGACGCCTTCCTGAAGAAGCTCCAGGAGTCCGGCCGGCCCTTCCTGGTGCTCACCAACAACTCCATCTACACCGCCCGTGACCTGCACGCACGGCTGCGGCGGATGGGCCTGGACGTGCCGGTGGAGAACATCTGGACCTCCGCCCTCGCCACCGCCCAGTTCCTGGACGACCAGCGGCCCGGCGGCAGCGCCTACGTCATCGGCGAGGCCGGTCTGACCACCGCGCTGCACGACATCGGGTACATCCTCACCGACCACGAGCCCGACTTCGTGATCCTCGGCGAGACCCGCACCTACTCCTTCGAGGCGCTCACCAAGGCGGTGCGCCTGATCAACGACGGCGCCCGGTTCATCGCCACCAACCCCGACAACGTGGGCCCGTCCACCGAGGGCGACCTGCCCGCCACCGGTTCCGTCGCCGCGCTGATCACGGCCGCGACCGGCAAGAAGCCGTACTTCGTCGGCAAGCCCAACCCCCTGATGATGCGGGCCGGGCTGAACGCGATCGGCGCGCACTCGGAGACCTCCGCGATGATCGGCGACCGGATGGACACCGACGTCCTCGCGGGCCTGGAGGCCGGGATGCGCACCTTCCTGGTGCTCTCCGGCGTCACCCAGCCCGCCGACGTCGACCGGTACCCGTTCCGCCCCTCCGAGGTCGTCGACTCGATCGCGAACCTCGTCGACCTGGTCTGAGCGGCCAAACCCGACCTCACCCGGACGGAGCAATCTGGCGCCTTCCGAGGATGCGTGGGCGCCTGGTGCGGGGGAGCCTCCAGATAACTGGAGGTTCACGATGGGCTCAATTCGCCTCACTCTCTGTACCGGGCTCCTGGCCTCGGCCGTCGGGCTCCTCCCGGCGGCCGCGTCCGCGGCGGACGGCCGGGGGATCACCGTGACCCCGGCCTCGCCGGCCCCCGGCTCCGTGGTGACCCTGCGGGTCAGCGGCTGCTCCGGCACGACCGGCGCCGCCGCCTCGACGGCCTTCGTCTCGGACGCCCGGCTCAGCGGCTCCGACGGCACGCTGACCGGCGAGACCCAGGTCCGCTCCGCGGCGACCCCCGGCTCCTACGACGTCCGGGTCGGCTGCGCCGGTGCGTCCGTCACCGGCCGCGTCACCGTCGCGGCGCGGCCGCCGTCCGGTCAGGACGCGCCCGACGCCCTGCTCTCCTCACCCGTCGCGCCCGTGCACGCGGGCGGCGGGGGCACCGCTCCGCTCGCCTCGGTGGAGTCCCGTTCGTCCGGTCCGGACACCGCCCAGGCGGTCACCGGCCTCCTCCTCGCCGGGTTCGCCGCGGCCGCCGTCGGGCTGCTGAGCGCCCGCCGGAGCCGCGGCTCGCGCTGAGGACGGGGCCGATGTCCGACGACACCGAACGTTCCACCGGGACCGGACGGCTGCTGACCGGTGTGACCTGGGCCGTCCTGCTGCTCGGGCTGTGGCTGTGGGGCCGCGGGGTCACCGAGGTGCCCGACGGTCTGACCGGACCCACCACGGGTGACATGGCCGCCGTCGGCCGCCCCGCGGACGCCGGGCTGCCGCCCGCCGCCGCGCCGTTGGCCCCGGCGGTGCCCGAGCGCATCGACATCCCCGACCTGGGCGTGCAGGCCCCCGTGGTGGCCCGCGGCCTCGACCGCGACGGCGGGGTCGACCCGCCGCCCTTCGACCAGCCCGGCGTGGTCGGCTGGTACCGCTCGGGGACCGGCCCCGGAGCGGCGGGCACCGCCGTCCTGGTCGGGCACGTCGACACCCGGACCCGGCCCGCGGTCTTCTACAAGATCAGTGCCCTGCGGCCGGGGGAGACGATCCGGGTGGTCCGCTCCGACGACACGGTGGCCGAGTTCACCGTCGAGGACACCCGGGTCCTGCCCCGCGACCACTTCGACGCCCGGCAGGCCTACGGCCCCCGGGAGCCGGGCCGCGCCGAACTCCGCCTGATCACCTGCGGCGGCGCCTTCGACCGGACGACCGGCAGCTACACGGCGAACGTGGTCGTCTCGGCGTACCTCACCGGCACCATCCGGTAGGACACCTGACGCCCGGTCGGCGGCCCGCTCCCCTGAGGCCGCCGACCGGGCCGGCGGCCCCAGGGGGCCCGGGCCCAGCGGGCTGTAACAGGTCGCCGACAACGCGTGCGTGAACTCGTGGCGAGTGCGGCGGGTATGTCACGATTGGGGCCGGCCAAGTGCACCCACCCAGGGGGGAATTGGATGTACGACAGCAGGGGGGCCCGGTCGTCCGCCCGGGCGGTGGCACTGGCGGCGGCGCTGCTGCTCGCCGGGTGCTCCGCGGGCGGCGGGAGCGACGGCAAGGGGGCCGCGGACCCGGGTGCGGCCGTCACCCAGCAGCCCCGGGAGGCGGACCCGTTCTGGGTGAACCCCGACTCCAACGCGGCCCGCCAGGTGCGGAGTTACGCGAAGGCCGGCAAGGACTCCGAGGCCGGTCTCATCCGCAGGATCGCGGCCCAGCCGACCGGTGAGTGGATCGGCCCGGAGAACCCCGAGCAGGAGGCGCGCGGCTTCACCGAGGCCGCCCAGCGGTCCGGCCGCACCGCCCTCCTGGTCCTCTACGACATCCCGCACCGCGACTGCGGCCAGTACAGCCAGGGCGGCGCGGCCGACGGCGACGCGTACCGGGCGTGGCTGGCCGGGGTCGCCCGGGGCATCCAGGACCGCCCCGCCACGGTGATCCTGGAACCGGACGCCGTCCTGCACCTGGTCGACGGCTGCACCCCGGCCCGGTTCGCCGAGGAGCGCTACGACCTGCTGCGCGGCGCCATCACCACGCTGAAGTCGCTGAAGAACACGAAGGTCTACCTGGACGCGGGGAACGCCGGCTGGGGCCACCCCGACCAGATCCGCCGGCCTCTCCAGCAGGCGGGCGTCGCGCAGGCGGACGGTTTCGCGGTCAACGTCGCCAACTTCTACTCCACCCAAGACTCCATCGCCTACGGCAGGCAGCTCTCGGCGAAGGTGGGCGGCAAGCACTTCGTGATCGACACCAGCAGGAACGGCAACGGCCCGTACACGGGCGGCGATCCCGCCGAACGGTGGTGCAACCCGCCGGGCCGGGCGCTCGGCGAGACCCCGACGACGAGGACGGCGGACCCCCTGGTGGACGCCTATCTGTGGGTCAAACGCCCGGGTGAGTCGGACGGCACCTGCAAGGGCGGCCCGCAGGCGGGCGACTGGTGGCCGTCCTACGCCCTGGATCTGGCCCGATCGACGGATTCCTGAGCCGCTGTGAAAATCTTGTCGCCGTACGCGAACATTTCCGGCACAGTACGCATCCATCCTCGTGTAGGGCACCAGCAGAAGGCGCGGGGCGTACGCCCGGTTCGCGCCACGGAACACGAGGAGCACCGTCACCGTGAACGATGACCGGAACACCACCGACCGGACCGGCCTCGCCCGTCCCACGTCCCGGCGCCGCACCGGCCGCGGAGCCGGCCGGGCGCTGCTCGCCGTGACCGTCCTCGCCGGTCTCGGGCTCGCCTGGGCGGGCACCGCCGAGGCCGCGGACGCCGGTACCGCCAGGGCCACGCCGACCTGTTCGGCCGCCGCGCTCAAGGCCACCTTCGGCCAGGGGCTGGCCGGCGGGATGAACCACCAGGGCGTCGTCATCAGGCTGCGCAACCTCAGCGGCAAGACCTGCGCGCTGCGCGGCTACCCGGGCCTCGGCCTGGAGAACTCCCGTCACAAGGCGCTGACCACCCACACCCACTGGGGCGACACCTGGTACGCCAAGGACCCGGGCAGGAAGACCCTGGTCCTGAAGGACGGTCAGAGCGCCGAGGCCGTCGTCGCCTGGACCCATGCCAACACCGGCACCTCGGGCGCGGTGCACGCCTCCTACCTGGAGATCACCCCGCCCGCGTCCACCCAGCACAAGACGCTGGCGTTCCCCGAATGGGTCGACCACGGCGACCTCTCGGTCACCGCGCTGGCCCGGCACATCGACGTCACGCCCTGACCGCCGCGGCCACCGTGCCGCCCCCGCCCGGCCGACCGGCGGGGGCGGCACGGTGGCCGTGACCGGGCCCTACGGCACCTTCACCCACCGCGCCGTGCTGGGCGTGCCCTGGTCGTCGTCGGCGAACAGCATGTACCAGCCGGACGGCACCAGGTTCCGGTTCTCCGGCACGGTCACCGTGATCCGGTTCCCGGACACCTTGAAGTCCAGCGCGACCGACCGCTGGTCCACGTCGGTCACATGGGTGGTGGCGCTGGGCCGGATCAGCCGCACCTTCCTGATGACCGAGGCGTGCTGCGAGGTGAACGTCCCGGTCCCGCCCCGGGCGATGGTCCCCGGGCCCCCGCCCAGCGAAGGCCGCGAGTCCCGGTAGAGGTAGGGCGGGGTGTAGATCTCGATCCGCTGCTCGAAGACCCCGGGTCTCGTGTCGGCCTTGTCCGCGAACAGCGGGTTGGAACCGAAGAACATCACCCGGCCGTCCGGCAGCAGGATCGACCCGGAGTGGTAGTCCCGGCCGACCAGCGGGTCGGCGACCCTCCTGAAGGAGTCGGACGCGGGGTCGTAGAGCCGTGCCTGTCTGATGTCGGAGGCGCCGCGGCCGCGGTAGTCCTCGGAGCCGCCGGACACCAGCACACTGTCGTCCGGCAGCACCGAGATCTGCGGGTAGCGGGTCCCCTTGGCCAGCCTCGGTCCGTCCGTGAACCTCGGGTCGGGGTCCTTGAGGTCGATCAGCCGGGTCCGGTTCGTGGAGCGTGCCGACTCGCCCACCCCGCCGCCGCCGACGACCAGGTACTTCTCGTCCTGGGCCGGCGGCAGCAGCACGGTCCCGGACGTCTCCAGCAGGTCCGGGTCGCTCAGCCCGGCCAGCCTGGTGAACCGGTTGGTGTCCACGTCCCAGATCCCGGGGTCGCGGCCCACGTCGTCCGGCCCGTACCCGGCGTTGGAACCCGAGTAGAAGATCTTGCCGTTCTGGAGCAGGAACAGCGCGGGGTAGGTGGGGAACTGACGCTGGTACCTCGTGTACGTCCAGGTCCGCGTCCTCGGGTCGAAGACCTCGTTCTTGCCCGGCACCAGCTGCCCGATGTCGTCGAGCCCGGAGACGCCGAGCACCTTCCCGTCCGACAGGGTGGTGAGCGTCGGGTACCAGCGGGCCTCGTTCATCGGGTCGACCTTGATGTACTTCTCGGCGACCGGATCGAATTCGTAGGCGTTCCTGATGCCCTCGAAGTCCCGCTTGTCGAGGCCGAGTTTGTTGGCGATGCCGTAGGTGTTGCGGGCGTCGGCGCCGGTGAGGCCCTGGATGCCGTAGTTGTCCTGGGTGCCGGTCTCGTACCGCGTGCCCTGCTGGGGCGCCTCCACGATCACCCGCGCGTACCCGGGGTTGTTCCGCAGGTACGCGCCGGTCCTCTTGTCGAAGACCTTGGTCGCGCGCGGGACCAGCACCGAGTCGTCGGAGAGGAAGGTCCTGCCGTTCCTTTTGCCGGTGAACCGGGTGCCCTTGGGCAGGGTCATCGGTTTGTCGGGGTTCTCGTTGTAGAGGATCATGACGCCGCCGGCCTTCTTGACGTCGCCCTTGAGCTTCTCGTACCGCTTGGTGCCGCCCGCGATCAGGATGTTGCCGTCGGCGAGCTGGGTGTGGCCGGTGCAGAACAGGTCGGCCGGGGTCGGTACCTTCTTGACGGTGCCCTTGACCGGGTCCCAGATCCGGCTGTCGTAGCGTTTGGCGTCGAAGTTGTCCTGGTTGTTGCCCGAGCCCGCGACCAGCAGCACCTTCCCGGTGTGCAGGAGCACCGCGTGGATGGTGTCCTGGCGGTACTCCTTGGGGAACTCGACGATGTCCCAGTGGCCGTTCGCGGCCTTGTACTCCGGTCTGTTGATCTCGTACTCGTGGTACTGCTCGGTCCCGAAGCGGTACATCCACGGCCCGTTCGTCCCGGCCAGCACGAGCACCACCGCGGTGCCGATCGCGAGACGACGGGCCCGGCGGCGGCCGGCGCTCTCGGTCATTCCTCACGCCCCCCGAGGCCGCCGCCGAGCGCGATCCGCACGGTCTGTTCCGGGTCCCCGCCGCCCGCGGGCGTCCAGCGGGGCCGCCGCTGGGGGACATGGGCGTGTCCCGGTGGGACCGCGTCCTCGGGCTCGGCGCTCCGCCGGCCCTCCTGGAGCAGGGCCCAGCGCCAGGCGAGGATCGGCGCGGCCGTGATCAGGAGGGCCAGCGCCGCCCAGGTGATCATCGCGGGCTGGGCGTGGCCGCCGGCGAACCCCGCGGCCAGTGAACCGCCGAAGACCAGGATGAAGAACCAGTGGATCCGGAACGTCCCGAACAGCGTGTCGGGGCTGGCGGACTCGCCCTTGGGCGTGACCACGAACCGGCTCCTGCGGCGCAGCACCGCGTCCATCAGCGAGCGGGCGTAGATCGGTGCGGACAGCGCCGACATCACCATGCCGGCCACGCCGCCCGAGCCCTCCGGCTCGTGCGGGGAGACGTTGTGCCGGCGGTTCCAGACGTAGAGGCCGATCTGGAGCGCGGAGGCGTTGCCGTAGAGCATCAGCCACACGGTCGGGTCGATGTCGACGCCGGAGGCGCCCAGGCCCAGGAAGAGCGCGCAGCTCAGGGCCGCGAGGATCCAGTTGAGGGCCGACATCGGATAGAAGATGATCATCATGGTGTAGTTGAAGAGCCTGCCGGGCGGCAGCGAGAACAGGCCCTTCCAGTACTGCTTGAGGATCGTCTCGTACGTCCCCCGTGACCAGCGCAGCTGCTGGGTGAAGAAGTCGGTCCAGGAGTTCGGGCCCTCGCCGACCGCGAGGACGTCCGGGGTGTACACCGAGCGCCACTTCCGGCCGGTCGCCGGGTTCCTGGCGCGGTGCATCTCGAAGCCGGTGGCCATGTCCTCGGTGATCGAGTCGTACAGGCCGCCGATCTGCCGGAGCGCCCTGATGCGCACGGCGTTGGAGGTGCCGACGAACATCGGGGCGCCGTAGCGGTTGCCGGCCCGCTGGATCAGGGCGTGGAAGAGGAACTGCTGGGACTCGGCGGCCTTGGTGACGAACGTGTCGTAGTTGCCGTACACCTGCGGGCCGATCACGAAGCCGACGTCCGGGTCGCGGAAGTAGCCCAGCATCCGCTCCAGGTAGTTGGGGAGCGGGACGTGGTCGGTGTCGACGGAGGCGAAGAAGTCGTACGCGTCGCCGTGCGCCTCCAGCCAGGCGTTGTAGTTGCCGTGCTTGGTCTTCGCGCGGTGCGGGCCGGTGGGCCGGTTCCACCGGTCGACGCCCTTGCGGGTGAAGTGGTGCACGCCCAGGCGCGCGCAGACCCGCTTCACCTCCGGGTCGTCTCCCTCGTCGAGCAGCCAGACGTGCAGCAGCCCCCGGTGCCGCAGCCGGACCGCCGCCTCAAGGGTCCGGGTGACCATGTCGAGGGGTTCCTTGCCGGGCACGAACGTGGTGATGAAGGCGACCCGGGTGCCGGTCCCCGGGACCACCGGGACGGGATCGCGGGCGACCAGGGTGGCGTGCGCGTTGGACAGCACGTTCATGCAGCGGAAGAACTCGATCAGGCCGATCGACACCAGCATCACGACGTCCAGCGCCGGCAGGAAGCCGTGGGCCGGCTGGTCCCGCCGGGTCCAGTGCTCCGGTTGCAGCAGCCAGGTCAGCAGGACCAGCGACAGCAGCGGGGCCGCGCCCAGCATCAGCGCGGCGCGGACGCGGTGCGGCTCCTGGGAGAGCAGCGAGCGGTACCGCACCGTGTAGGGCCGGGTCGGATCGGGCTGGGTGAGGGGGCCGGCGAGCCGGCTGTAGTGCTCGTAGTCGTATCTCGGCAGTGTCCTCTTGATCCGGCGCAGGGCGCCGGTGCGGTGCCCAGGCGTCGTCGACGTCATGAGTCATCCCCCCGCACACGCAGGTCAGCGCGTGCTCCTCGGTCCCACCGCCCGGCCGGGTCCCCCTCGACCCACGCGGGCGCGTCCATGGCGGGACACAGTCCTCCGCCGCGATGGACACGGACTGTGACCGTCCGGTTGCATGATGCCCCCCTCGGCACCGATTCATGACCGGGGTCCCTCGCCCCGCGGCTCCGGCAACCGGCTGCATACCCCCCAAGTGCCGCAATTCATCGGCACTTTGGGCATCCAGGGTTCTACGGTGCTCAGCATGATCGCAAGGGCGAAACGCGCTGTTTACCGGTCATACGCGTTCATTGTGGAACGTGTGAGGATGCTGTGGACCGGCCGTGTCGGTGGTTGACATCCGGGGTGAATGCCGAAAGGCCCCCCGCTGCTGCGGAGGGCCTTTCGGCTGTCTGTGCGCCGCCAGGGACTCGAACCCCGGACCCGCTGATTAAGAGTCAGCTGCTCTAACCAACTGAGCTAGCGGCGCCTGCTGACATCGAGAACTCTACCCGACCGGCGGGTGTGCTCCCGACCACCGGTCACCGGGGCGCCCCTCGTCCGCCCCCTGCCGTACATCATTCGGACCGTCAGCATGCGCACCGGGGCGACAGTTGGGAAACTGATCAATGTGCACAGTCCCGGACATATCCACCCGAAATGTGAGGGGAGTCGCATGCCGGCCCCGGTATTCCAGGAATTCGATCCCGCGGACGACTGCGAATGCCCCGGCTGCGTCCACTGGCGGCGGGTGGGCCCCGCCCCGCTGCCCGGCCGTTTCGGCGGCCACCCGGCGGCCCGGAGCGTGCTGGTCGTGGCCGCCGCGTCCGCCGCCCTCGCCGCGGGCGCCCCGACGGCCGCCGCCCAGGGCGTCCCGCCCGCCCCCCACCGGTCCGCCGTCCCCGCGGACCCCGACCCCGCCACCCCGCAGGGCGTCAAGTCCCCCCTGCACGGCCCGGCCGGTGCACCGGTCCAGGGCCCGGTCACCACCCCGCCCACCACCCGTACGGAGATCATCAACCGCGCCAAGAGCTGGGTCACCGCCAAGGTGCCGTACAGCAGCAGCCTCTACTGGACGGACGGATACCGGCAGGACTGCTCCGGCTACGTCTCCATGGCCTGGGGACTGACCGGCAACGAGTGGACCGGCAGCCTCGGCCAGTTCGGCACGAAGATCACCAAAGCGGAGCTGCAACCCGGCGACATGCTGCTCTTCCACAACACGGCCGACCCCGCGCAGGGCTCCCACGTAGTGCTGTTCGGCGGCTGGACGGACCACACCCGCACCTCCTACACGGCCTACGAGCAGGCGCCCCCGCACGCCCGCCGCCAGTCCACCCCGTACGCCTACTGGAGCAACTCCGCCAAGTACGTCCCCTACCGCTACAAGGGCCTGGTCGCGGACCCGGGCGCGGCGGGCGCGCAGGCCGGGAAGGCGGCCGGGCCGTTCCCGGGGGCCGCCTACTTCGGTCCCGGCGCCGACAACGAGTACGTCACCCTGCTCGGCCGGATGCTGGTCGCCCGGGGCGCCGGCGGCCTCTACGGCACGGGTCCCGGACCGGTCTGGGGCCCCGCGGACCAGCGCGCCACCCGGGCCTTCCAGCAGGCCCAGGGGTGGACCGGCGCCGACGCCGACGGCCTGCCGGGGCCGCGCACCTGGGAACTGCTCAGCACCGGCCGGGGCAAGGACATCGGCCCGGCCGCCGCCCCGGCCGGCCCCGCCTCGCACGGGGTGCCCGGCTACCCCGGCAGGAACTACTTCCGTCCGGGCGCCGAGAACGACCACGTCACCCGGCTCGGCAGACGGCTGGTCGAGAAGGGGTACGGCCGCTTCTACCCCGACGGCCCCGGGCCGCGCTGGGGCGACGCGGACCGCAGGGCCGTCGAGGCGTTCCAGCGGACCCAGGGCTGGCGCGGCGGCGCGGCCGACGGCTACCCGGGCCCGGAGACCTGGCGCCGGCTGTTCCTGTGAGGAACCCCACGAGCACCCACGAACCCATCACCTGACGCATCTGGCGCGGAGGCTGGAGGCAGGCATGAGTACGACCACCGAGCACACCCCCGAATCGGGCGATCCCCTGGACAGCGGGCCGCCCACCCGCCCGGTCCCGCGGCTGATCCAGAACGAGGCCACCACCGAGATCCCCGTCCACCTGCTGTTCCGCGACGACCCCGCCCCCGTCTCGGTGCCGCTGCGGCCCGCGGTCGTCGCCCGCCGGCAGGGCACCGGCGAACAGCCCCGGCTGCGCCGTCCGGCCGCCGCCGCACCCCGGCCGGCCGCGGCCGTCGACCCCGACCTGGTGGAGAGCCCCGCCCGGGTGCTGCCCGGCGCGGTGGGGGTGCTCGCCGGGCTCGGCGGGGTGGCCGGCGGTCTCGCCACCTCCTGGTGGGCCGGGGTGCTGCCGTCGCTGGCGGTGCACGCCCTGCGGCTGCCGGCGTCCGCGGGGCTCGGTCCGGCGCAGTGGGCCGCGTACGCCGGGGCGGGCGCGCTCGGTGCCTGCGGTTTCGCGGGGCTCGCGCGCGGGGTGACCGGACAGGCCCGGGTGCTCGCTCTGTTCGGCCGCTACCGGGGGACGGTGCGGCGCACCGGTCTGCTCTGGATCAACCCGCTGCACCTGCGGCGCCGCGTCGACGTCCGGCTGCGGCACTGGCGCAGCGAGGAGATGCCGGCGGCGGACGGCAGCGGGGTGGCGCTGCGGGTCGCCGTGCTCGTGGTGTGGCGGGTGCGGGACACCGCGCGGGCCGTGCTCGGCGTCGAGGACCACGAGGGGTATCTGCGCGAGTGCGTGGAGGCGGCGCTGGCCCGGGTGCCGGTGGAGATGCCCGGCGGGGTGCGCGGTTCGGTGGAGGCCGCCACGGACGCGCTCACCCGGCGGGTGGCGGCGGACGCGGCCGGGATCGGTCTGGAGGTGTTCGCCGTGCAGCCGGTCCGGGTGGCGTACGCCCCGGAGGTGGCCGAGGCCATGCACCGGCGCCGGATCGCCGCGCTCGACGCCCAGCAGCGGGCCACCGTGCTCACCTCCGTCGTGGACTCCGTGGAGGACACGGTGACCCGGCTGACCATGCGCGGCCTGGTCGAACTCGACGACTACGAGCGCAAGGTCCTGGTGCGGGACCTGACGGTGGCGTTCTGCTCGGGGCGCACCGGCTCCGCGCCGTGACGGGTATCGACCTGTCTTTGATATGGACACGGTCAACAGCCGGCAATAATCTGGGGACTTGGTCTAGACCTGCACGGCTCACCGGACTTCCCCCACGTTCACCAGGAGCGGCAGCATGCGTAAACGGACCAAGGCGTCGGCCGTCGTGCTCGGTGTGGCGACCGCCGGAGCCTTCGCGCTCTCCACCGGCGGCGCCAGCGGACACGGCTACACCGACCTCCCCATCAGCAGGCAGAAGCTCTGCGCCAACGGCACCGTGACCGGCTGCGGCGACATCCAGTACGAGCCGCAGAGCGTCGAGGGCCCCAAGGGCTTCCCGGCGGCCGGTCCCGCCGACGGCCAGCTCTGCAACGGCGGGCTCAGCCGGTTCGCCCAGCTCAGCTCGCCCAGGACGCCGTCGGGCGGGGCCTGGCCCACCACCAGGGTGACGGGCGGCCAGTCGTACACGTTCCGCTGGCAGTTCACGGCGATGCACGCCACGACCGACTTCAAGTACTACGTCACCAAACAGGGCTGGAACCAGAACCACGCCCTCGCCCGTTCGGACCTCGACACCACCCCGTTCCTCACCGTCCCCTACAACGGCCAGCGCCCGCCGGCCACCCTCAGCCACAGCGGCACCCTGCCGACGGGACTGAGCGGCCACCACGTGATCCTGGCGGTCTGGACGATCGCCGACACGGGCAACGCGTTCTACGCCTGCTCGGACGTCACGTTCTGACCGGAGTCGGTCGACGAGTGCGTAACACCGGGTGGATCTGAGCTTCGCTTGAGGACCCGCCGCAGGCCAGAGGGGTACGGTCCCGCCGTGCCGGTCAGTCGGACCGGTGTTCGGACCGGGGGACTCTCATGGGCTTCATGGAAGCGTTCTTCTACCTCGTTCCCGCCCTCTTCGTCGTGGTCGGGGTCTTCGGGGTGGTCAGGACGCTGCGGCGGTCGAGCGAGATCAGCCGGGCGTGGCGTCACGGGCGTACGGCCGAGGCGCGCTGTCTGCGGGCGTACACGACGACCGGCGGCGGCGCCGGGGACACGGCCGTGACGACCACGCTGCACCACGTGTACGAGTTCACCACGGCCGAGGGGAGGGTCGTCCGCATCGACGAGCCGAACGGGCCGCGGACCGTGGTCGAGGGGGACTTCGTGACGGTGCACTACCTGCCGGAGCGGCCGGAGAGGGCCACCGCGCAGCCGCCGGCGCAGGGGAGGCTGACGGTGGAGACGGGGTGTCTGCTGGCCTTCTTCGTGGTGTTCATCGGGATCGCGCTGGCTTTCATGGGGGCGGCGCATGTCATCTTCTCGGTGTGGGGTGACGTGATGCCGTGAGGTGCGGGGCGCTCCACATCTGACGCAGTGTCAGTTACCCTGCCTCCCCATGACCTCCGAGACGCGTACGGTCGCTGAGGCGGTGGCTGCCCGGTGGGGGGACCATCGGCCGGGGTTGTGGTGCGGGGAGCGGGTCCTCAGTCACCACGAGGTGGCCGGCGGGGCCGCCGCGCGGGCGGCCCTGCTGGACGATCTGCTGCCGGCCGGGGGCGTGCCGCACGTCGGTGTGCTGCTCGACAACACCCCTGAGTTCCCGCTCTGGCTGGGGGCGGCCGCGCTGGCCGGGGCCGCCGTCGCCGGGATCAATCCGACCCGGCGGGGGAGCGAACTCGCCCGGGACATCGTGCACACCGAGTGCCCGGTGCTGGTCACCGAGCGGGCCCGGCTGCCGTTGCTCGCCGGGCTCGAACTCCCCGGGGTGCGCGTCCTCGTCACCGACGAACCGGAGTACGGGGCGCTTCTCGCCCCCTACCTCGGCGCCTTCCCGGACGCCTCCCGGGCCCGCCCCGCCGACCGGATGCTGCTCTACTTCACCTCCGGGTCCACGGGGGCTCCCAAGGCGGCCCTCTGCTCCCAGGGGCGGCTCGCGGCGGCCGGACACTCGCTCGTGGCGCAGTTCGGGCTGTGCGCCGACGACGTGCACTACGTCTGCATGCCGATGTTCCACGGCAACGCCGTGATCGCCGACTGGGCACCCGCGCTGGTGACGGGCGCCGGGGTGGCGTTGCGCCGCCGCTTCTCGGCGTCGGGGTTCCTGGCCGACGTGCGCCGGTACCGGGCCACCTACTTCACCTACGTCGGCCGCGCGGTGAGTTACGTCCTCGCCACCGAGCCGCGCCCCGACGACCGCGAGAACCCGCTGCGGCTCGGGTTCGGGACCGAGGCCGGGGCCGTGGACGCGGCGGCCTTCGAGGAGCGGTTCGGGGTGCGGCTGGTCGAGGGGTACGGGTCCTCCGAGGGCGGGGCGGCCGTCCAGTGGTCGCCGGGGACACCGGCCGGGGCGGTGGGGCGGGCGGCGCCCGGTCTCGTCGTGCTCGACCAGGAGTCGGGCCGGGAGTGCCCGGCGGCCGTCTTCGACTCCGGCGGGCGGCTGCTCAACGGGGAGCAGGCGATCGGGGAGCTGGTGAACCGGGCGCCGAACCCCTTCGAGGGGTACTGGCGCAACCCGGAGGCGGAGGCCGAGCGGCGGCGCGGGGGGTGGTACTGGAGCGGGGACCTGTTCTACCGGGACGCGGACGGCTACCTGTACTTCGCGGGGCGCACCGACGACCGGATCCGGGTCGACGGGGAGAACCTGGCCGCCGCGATGATCGAGAACATCCTGGCCCGGTACGAGGGGGCGGACGCCGTCGCCGTGTACGGGGTGCCGGACCCGGTGACCGGGGACCAGGTGATGGCGACGGTCGCCGGGCGCTTCGACCCGCTGGACTTCGCCGAGTTCCTGCTGGCCCAGCCCGACCTGGGGACGAAGATGGCGCCCCGGTTCGTCCGGGTGGTGGGGCGGATGCCGGTGACGGCCACCCACAAGATCCGGCGGGCCGCGCTGCGCGGGGAGGGGGTGCGGTGCGCCGACCCGGTGTGGTGGCGGCCGCCGGGGGAGCGGACGTACCGCAGGCTGACACCCGAGGACGCCGAAGGGCCCCTCGTTTCCACGAGGGGCCCTTCACCGGTGCGCCGCCAGGGACTCGAACCCCGGACCCGCTGATTAAGAGTCAGCTGCTCTAACCAACTGAGCTAGCGGCGCATGACTCTCGCCGACCGTTCGAACCTCGTTCTCGCGGTGGCGACGAAGAAAATACTACCTGGTCCGCGGGGGTGCTTTCGACCACCGGGACGGGCAGCCGGCACGGGCCCCGGACGGCCCTAGATGGCGAGGGACAGCAGGAGCGGTGCCGCGCCGCGGTTCAGGGTGTCGGCGGCCTGGCGGAGACGGTGGGCGTGCTCCACCGGCAGGGACAGGGCCAGGCAGCCCACGGCCGAACCGGCGGTGATCGGGACCGCCGCGCAGACCGTGCCGATCGCGTACTCCTGGAGGTCCAGGACGGGCACCGTCGGCGGCTGCGCCTCCAGCCGGGAGAGCAGCAGCTTGTCGCTGGTGATGGTGCGCGAGGTGAGGCGGGCCATCTTGTGCCGGGAGAGGTGGTCGCGGCGGGCGTTGTGGTCGAGCTGGGTGAGCAGGCTCTTGCCGATCGCGGTGGCGTGCGCGGAGGAGCGGAAGTCGACCCACTCGTTGACCGCGGGGGTGCCCGGGCCGGCCGCGTACGGGCCGATCCGCACCTCGCCGTCCACGTACCGGCTGAGGTAGACGGCGGCGCCGACCGAGTCGCGCAGCCGGTCGAGGATGACCTGGAGCTGCTCGCCGAGGGCCCGCTCCCGGTCGTGCGCGGAGCCGAGGCGGCGCAGGGTCTCACCGGTGACGTAGGCGCCGTCGGTGACCTGTTCGACATAGCCCTCGCGGCGCAGCATGCGCAGCAGCCCGGTCAGCCGGTCGGGGTCCAGGCGGGTCAGGCGGGCCAGTTCGGTGTCGGTGACGCCGGTGGAGTGCCGTGCCACCGTCTCCAGGACCCGCAGGGCGTCCTGGGCGGAGTGGTACGGGGCGGTCGGCTCGTGCTTCAGCGCCACGGTGGTCCCCCTGCGCTCGCTCGGCACTTCTACGGTCTGGCCGCGGTCCGGATGGCGGATCGTCTCCACGATAACGGCCAAGCGGCCGAAACGGAGAGGGTGTTGGTGAGATTCCGGCGCTCCCAACTGCGGCGAAAGCCCGCTGGCATATGCCAGCGGAATGACCCGACCGCCGGACCTCGCCTGATCGTGCGTTCACTTCCTGTAGCCACGGGACTGCGTTGGGAAACTTTTACGTCGCAGCGATGGAAATATCTACAGCACGGCGCTCAGGAACTCCCGGGTCCGCTCCTGCTCGGGGTCGCCGAAGATCTGCTCCGGCGGACCCGCCTCGATGATCCGGCCCGAGTCGAACATCAGGACCTGGTCGGAGATGTCCCGGGCGAAGTTCATCTCGTGGGTCACGCAGAGCATGGTGATGTCGGTGGTGCGGGCGATGTCCCTGAGCAGGTCGAGCACGCCCGCGACCAGCTCGGGGTCGAGCGCCGAGGTCACCTCGTCGAGGAGCAGCACCTTGGGCCGCATGGCCAGCGCCCGGGCGATCGCGACCCGCTGCTGCTGGCCGCCGGAGAGCTTCGTCGGCCGGGCGTCGGCCTTGTCGGCGAGGCCCACCAGGTCCAGCAGCTCCCGGGCGCGTGCCTCCGCCTCGTCCTTGGACAGGCCGAGCACGGTGACCGGAGCCTCGGTGAGGTTGCGCAGCACGGTCATGTTCGGGAACAGGTTGAACTGCTGGAACACCATCCCGATCTGCTTGCGGACCTCCCGCAGCTCCTTCTCCGACGCCGGGAAGAGCCGCTGCCCGTCGACGGTGATGGTGCCGGTGTCCGGCTTGGTCAGGGTCATCAGCAGCCGCAGGATCGTGGTCTTGCCGGAGCCCGAGGGCCCGATCAGGGTGACGTGCCGGCCCGCCCGCACGCTCAGGTCGAGACCGTCCAGGACGGTGTTGTCCCCGAACCGCTTGGTGATCCCCTCCAGGCGGACGAGGTCGGCGGACGCCGTACCGGTCGTGGCCGGCTGCTGATCGGTCTGCTTGCTGGTCTCAACGGACAAGGCGACGCTCCAGGGTGCGCAGGAGAAGGGAGGCGAGGTAGGAGATGACGATGAAGGCGACGCCGATCACCGTCACCGGCTCGGTGAACTGGAAGTGCTGCTGGGAGAAGAGCCGCGCCTGGCCGAGCATCTCCAGCACGGTGATCGACATCAGGATCGGGGTGTCCTTGAGCATCGAGATCACGTAGTTGCCGAGCGGCGGCACCACCCGGCGCAGGGCCTGCGGCAGGATCACCACGGTCCAGGTCCGCCGGGCCGGCAGGCTGAGCGCCGTCGCCGCCTCCCACTGTCCGGCCGGCACCGCCTCGATCCCGGCCCGGTAGACCTGCATGGTGTACGTCGAGTAGTGCAGGCCGATCGCGAAGACACCGGTGGTCAGCGCGGAGAACGTCAGGCCCCACTCGGGCAGCACGTAGAACAGGAAGAACAGCTGCACCAGCAGCGGGGTGTTGCGCACGAACTCGGTCACCACCCCGACCGGCCAGCGCACCCACCTGGTGGGCGTCCGCAGCAGCAGCGTCCACACCAGCCCCAGCGAGAACGAGATCAGCGAACCGAGGGCCAGCGCCTGCAGGGTGACCAGCAGGCCGTCCCACAAGTGCGGCATGAACCCGCTGACGGCACTCCAGTCCCACTTCACGCGACACCACCGACCCCGGTCGTCTCCTTGCGCTTGGCCGCCCGCGCCGCACGCTCGTTCCCCGTGTCCTTGCCGATCCCGGCCTTCAGCCGCTTCTCGAGACCGCGCATCAGCCGGGTGATGACGAACGCGATCACGAAGTAGATGACCAGCAGGTACGTGTAGATGTGCGCGCTCTCCTGCAACGCCAGCCGCACCAGGTTCCCGCTGAACGCCAGGTCGCCCATGCCGGTGATCGACACCAGCGCGGTGCCCTTGAGCAGCTCGACGAGCAGGTTGCAGTACGACGGGATCATCTCCGGCACGGCCTGCGGCAGCAGGATCAGCCGCAGCCGCTGCCAGGGCGTGAAGTTGAGCGCGATCCCGCCCTCCTGCTGCGCCGGGTCGACCGCGTTCAGCGCACCGCGCACGATCTCCGAGCCGTACGCGCCGTACGTCAGCCCGAGCGCGAGGGTGCCCGCCCACAGCGGCACCAGCTGCCAGCCGAAGGCGACCGGCAGCACGAAGAACACCCAGAAGATCATCACCAGCGCGGAGGTGCCGCGGAAGACCTCGGTGTAGAGCCCGGCGAGGAACCTCACGATCCAGAGCCGGTTGGTCCGCGCCACGCCCACCACCAGGGCGACGGCCGTCATCAGCAGCCCGCTGAGCACCAGCAGCTGGAGGGTCGTCCAGGTGCCTTCGAGTACGAGTTCCCACAGTCCGGAGGTCATCCGCTCCTGCCTCCCCCGCACAGCTCCTTCGCCGTCAGGTCGGTCATCTCCGCCTGGGTGAAGCCGAACGGCCGCAGGATCCGCAGCAGTTCGCCGCTCTTCTTCAGCTTGCGCAGCTCCACGTTGAAGGCGTCCCGCAGCCGCGTCTCCGCCGACCGGAACGCGAACGCGCCCCCGTCGATCGCCGGCCTGCCGCCCACGAGCGGCGCGAACGGCTTGGTCCCTTCGGCCTTGGCGGACTTCCTGGCGACCTCGCGGACGGTGACCGCGGTCCCGGCGAACACGTCGACCCGCCCCGCCTCCACCGCGTTCAGTCCGGCGACCTGGTCGGGCACGATCAGGATGTCGCTCTCCTTGTACCCGGCCTCGACCGCGTGCTGGATCTGGGCGTAGCCCGTCCCCGTGGCGAACTTGGCCTTCTTCGCGACGACGTCCCGGTAGCTGTGCAGCCCCTTGGGATTGCCCTTGCGCACCACGAACGAGTCGAGCATCTGGTAGTCGGGGTCGGCGAAGATGACCTGCGCGCACCGCTCCGGGGTGACGTACATCCCGGCGGCCACGACATCGAACTGCTGCGAATTCAGTCCGGGAATCAGCGAACCGAACTCGGTGGGCACCGGCTGCACCTGGCCGACCCCGAGCCGTTTGAAGATCGTCTCGGCCAGCTTCGGTGCCTCACCGGTCAGCCGGCCGTTCTTGTCGATGTACCCGAAGGGGATCTCACCGGCGATCCCGAGTCGTACGACACCCTGGGCGCGCAGGCGCTGCAACAGGTCACCGCCGTTGCGGGTGGACGCGGTGGCCACCCGCGTGCACCCGGCGGCGGCGAGTGCGCCGACGGCGACGGCACCCGCGAGCACCGCCCGCCGAGAGTGTCTGGATTCGTACCCGGATATATCCATGTCGTTGCCGTGTGGTGGAGCCATGGCGGCGCGGCTACCCGAGTCCAACCGACTTATGCGCCGCGGATTGCACGGGCAATCCCTCCTGGGAGGGGGTCAGTGACCGGGCACGTATCCACGTCTCTTGTCGACCACGTTCAGCAGGGACCTGCCCGCCGCCCAGCGCTCGTACAAGTCCACGAACTGGGCGCCCAGTTCGTCCCGCCAGCCGACCGTGTCGCCGCTCATGTGCGGGGAGACGAGCAGGCCCGGCGCCTCCCACAACGGGCTGTCCGCGGGGAGTGGTTCGGTGGCGAGCACGTCCAGGGCCGCGGCGGCGATCCAGCGTCTGGTGAGCGCCTGGACGAGCGCGTCCTCGTCGACCAACGGGCCCCGGCCGACGTTGATGAAGCAGGCCGACGGCTGCATCACCCCGAAGCGGTGCGCGTCGAACATGCCGTAGGTCTGCTCGGTCAGCGGGGCGGCGGCGATCACCCAGTCCGCCCGGGACATCAGCCGGTCCAGGTCGTCGGGGCCGTGGACGCCGGTACGCGGCACCCGGCCGACCAGCGCGGTCGTGACGCCGAGCGCCTTCAGGGTGCGGACGATCGCCCGCCCGATCGGGCCGGAACCGACCACGCACGCGCGCGTGCCCGCCACCCGCCGGCCCTCGCGGTGCCGCCAGGTCCGCTCCCGCTGCAGATCGAGGGTCCGCGGCAGGTCCTTGGCGATCGCCAGCACCAGCGCGGCCACGTACTCGGCCACCGGTAGGTCGAAGACCCCGCGCGCGTTGGTGACGACCGTGTCGGACGCGACCAGCTCGGGGCACAGCAGATGGTCGACGCCCGCGCTCGCCGTGTGCACCCAGCGCGGCCGCGGGCCCTCCCCTGGCCAGGCCCCGCGGACCGCGTGCGAGGCGAAGTCCCAGACCAGCAGGACGTCGGCGGACGGCAGCCGGGCGGCGAGCCCGTCCGGGTCGGTGTGCACGATCCGGGCGCGGCCGGTGAGCCGGCCGAGTCGGGGCGGCGGGTCGGCGTCGAGGACCAGCACGGTGGGCACAGGCGGCGTCATGCGGGGTGGCCTCCCGGCGTCCGGCAGCGTCTGACATGGGCGGATGGAACGTCTGAGATGCGCGGATCGACCACGCTCGCACCCGAATCCCCCTACGTCAACGGGTGTCGTGGCGGCCTCCGGCAGCCGGGCGGCCGGCGGCCGGAGGCCGGCCCTGTCGGCCAACCAGGTCACGATGTGGGCGGCACCGCGCAGGCTGGGTACCCGAGCGGTGGGACCCTGCCGGACGCCCGTCCGCCATCCGGACGGACCGGTGCCCGCGGGAGTGGCCCGTGGCCGGCAGAACAGCAGGAAGGGTGGACATGACAGCGCTCGGACTCCTCTACCCGGGGCACTCCGCCGAGGACGACTATCCGCGTATCGAGCAGCTCCTCGGCAGCGACATCCGGGTGGACGTCGTCCACACCGACATCGGCGAGGACGCCCACGGGGTGGACACCCTGCGGGCCATGGGTTCCGCCGACCGGCTCGCCGCCGGGGTGGCGGAGCTGCGGCTCGCCGGCGCGGACGCGGTGGTGTGGGCGTGCACCAGCGGAAGCTTCGTGCACGGCTGGGAGGGCGCCCAGCAGCAGGTCCGCGCCCTGGCCCAGGCGGCCGGGCTGCCGGCGTCGGCGACGCCCTTCGCGTTCGTGCACGCGGCGCGGGAACTCGGGGTACGACGGGTGGCGGTCGGCGCGACCTACCCGGACGACGTGGCCCGGCTCTTCGCGGAGTTCCTGCGGGCCGGCGGCCTGGAGGTGACCGGCGTACGCGCCTCGGGAACCGCCACGGCGGCCGAGGTGGCGACGTGGGGGGAGGCGGAGGTCCTCGCGCTGGCGCAGACCGCGGACGCGGGCGAGGCCGAGGCGGTGCTCCTGCCGGACACGGCCCTGCACACCGCGGCGCACCTGCCCCTGCTGGAGAAGGCGCTGTCCAAGCCGGTGCTCACGGCGAACCAGGTGACGGTGTGGGAGGGGCTGCGCCTGGCGGACCGGCGGGTGAACGCGCCGGCGCTGGGCACGCTGTTCACCCGCGAGCCCCTCGTGCAGGTCTGACCGGCGCCGCCGCGGGCGGTCCCGTACCCGGCAGACGGCCCAGGAATAAACGGAGACCACCTCCTGTTGGGGGTCTCCGTACTGTTCACGGCCGCGATCAGGAGGCTCTCACCGTGTCGGCAGACGAGATCCGGGGCATCGCGCACGGCAGCGCCCCCGTGCCCCTCTCCGTACTGGACCTGGTGACCGTCGGCACCGGCAGCACCGCCACCGACGCCCTGCGCACCAGCGTCGCGCTCGCCCGGCTCGCCGAGACACGCGGCTTCCACCGGTACTGGGTCGCCGAGCACCACTCGATGCCCGGCGTGGCCTCCTCCTCACCCGCCGTGATCCTCGCCCACCTCGCCGCCCACACCGAGCGCATCCGGCTCGGCTCGGGCGGCGTCATGCTGCCCAACCACGCCCCCCTCGTCATCGCCGAGCAGTTCGGCACCCTGGAGGCCATGGCCCCGGGCCGGATCGACCTGGGCCTCGGCCGGGCGCCGGGCACCGACGGCGCCACCGCCGCCGCGCTGCGCCGCACCCAGACCCTCAACGAGGGCGCCGACGACTTCCCGCAGCAGCTCGCCGAACTCATCCGGTTCCTGGACGACGACTTCCCGGACGGGCACCCCTACCGGCGGATCCACGCCATCCCCGGCCCCGTCCAGAGCACCACCCCGGGCGGTGTGCAGTCCCCGCACCGGCCGCCGGTCTGGCTGCTCGGCTCCTCCGGGTTCAGCGCCCGGCTGGCCGGCATGCTCGGGCTGCCGTTCGCCTTCGCGCACCACTTCTCCGCGCAGAACACCATCCCGGCCCTGGATCTGTACCGGGAGTCCTTCACCCCGTCCGCCGTCCTCGACGCGCCCTACGCCCTCATCGGCGTCTCCGTCCTCGCCATGGACGACGAGCGCGAGGCCCGGCGCCAGGTGCGGGCCGGCGCGCTGAACATGCTGCGGCTGCGCACCGGACGGCCCGGCCTGTTCCCCGACCCGGACGACGCCGACCGGCACGAGTTCTCGCCCATGGAGGAGGAGTTCGTGCACTCCTGGACGTCGAACATCGTGCACGGCACCCCCGACGAGGTCCGCGCGGGCCTCGACGACCTCCACAAGCGCACCGGCGCCGACGAGTTGATGCTCACCTCGCACGCCCACCGCGGCGAGCTGCGGCTGCGCTCCTACGGACTGGTCGCCGACGCCTACGGCTTGCCGGCCGGGGTGTCCGCGTAGCTCCGGGTGTCCAGCAGCTCGGAGATACGATCCGCCGTCACCGGACGGGAGTAGAGCCACCCCTGGCCGGTGTCGCAGCCGATGTGCCGCAGCCGCGAGGCCTGCGCCGACGTCTCGACGCATTCGGCGGTGACGGTGAGGCCCAGGCGGTGGGCCAGCTGGATCATCGCCTCCACCACGACCTCGTCGGCCGGGTTCGGGCGGTCGCCGGGGTCGTCGTACTGGAAGCCCCGGACGAAGGACCCGTCCAGTTTGAGGACGGAGACCGGTAGACGGCTGAGGTAGGCGAGGTTCGAGTAACCGGTGCCGAAGTCGTCGATGGCGATGCGCACCCCCATGTCGCTGAGCGCCTGGAGGGCCTGGAGCGGCCGGCCCGCGGAGCCCATGACCGCCGACTCCGTGAGCTCCAGTTGCAGCAGGTGCGGGGCCAGGCCGGTCTCGGCGAGGGTCTCGGCCACGTCCGCGACCAGGTCGGAGTCCCAGACCTGGCGGACGGCGACGTTGACGCTGACGAAGATCGGCGGTTCGCCGGGGTGGGCCAGCTGCCAGCGGCGGGCCTGGCGGCAGGCGGTGTTCAGGGCCCAGCGGCCGAGCGGGACGATCGAGCCGTCCTCCTCCGCCAATCCGATGAACCGATTCGGCGCCAGCGTGCCGAACTGCGGGTGATGCCAGCGGACCAGGGCCTCGACGCCGCTGAGCCGCCCGTCACCCATGCCCACCAGCGGCTGGTACTCGAGCACGAACTCACCGCGTTCGATGGCGTGCCGGAGGGTGGCGGAGAGCGCCTGACGGGTCACCAGGTGGGCGTTGCGCTCCGGGTCGAAGAGCGTCCAGCGGGCCTTGCCGTCGGCCTTCGCCCAGTACAGGGTCGTGTCGGCGGCCTGCATCAGACCGGTCGCGGTGGTGCCGGCGGCATGGCGTTCCACCACCCCGATCGACGCCGACAGCGACAGCCGCTGCCCGGCCAGGTCGAACGGCGCCTGGAGCGCGGCCAGCGCCGACTCCGCGAGGTCGGCCAGCTGTTCGGTGCCCGTGGAGTCCTCCACCAGCAGGGCGAACTCGTCGCCGCCGAGCCGGGCCACCAGCGGCGCCCCGGCCCGTGCGCAGCCGGCCTCGTCGGCGATCCTGGTCAGCCGTTCGGCGACGGCGGCCAGCAGCCGGTCGCCGACCCGGTGGCCGAGGGTGTCGTTGACCGCCTTGAAGCCGTCCAGGTCCAGGTAGCACAGGCCGATCCGGCCGGTGCCGCTCTGCTCGTACGACTCCGCCTCCAGGGCCGCCGACAGCCGTTCGAAGAACAGCGTCCGGTTGGGCAGCCGGGTCACCGGGTCGTGCATCTGCAAGTGGCGCAGCCGGGCCTGGAGTTCACGGCGGTCGTTGATGTCGGTGACCGACATCAGGACCCCCGGCACCCCCTTGGCCAGCGGGGCGATGCTCACCTGGACCCACACCGAGTGGCCGTCGGGGTGCTTCAGCCGCCGGGTGCAGCGCAGTTTGGCCTGCCGGCCGCGCAGCACCTCACGGTAGGCGTGCCAGGAACGGGCGTCCGAGGCCAGGTCCACCAGATCCGCGGCGACCCGCCCGGTGAGCCCGGCCCGGTCGGCGCCGATCAGGGTGGCGAACGCCTCGTTGGCGGCGCCGACCAGGCCTTCACCGTCGACCACGACCATGGGCAGCGCGGCGGCCGAGAAGGCGTACTCGTAGGTTTTCAGTTCTGTCGTCTCGTACGACTTCCGATAGGTCTTGTCACTGTCTGTGACGGCGGACCGGTCGAGGTCTGCCGCGGGCGTCGGCCCTTCGGACGTTCCGCTCACCGCTCGCTCCCGCAGTGCACTCGATCGCTGTCCGTGCAGGAAAGTGTGCCGATCATAGAGGCTGGCCCGAGGGCCTTCCAGCCACTGTCCAGTGTCCCCGATGAACCGGTGGTTCTGACAGATCGTTTCTGCCCGCACCTGGACGGGTTCTTGAGTCGCCCGACCACTTGTGACGTTCCGTGAGTACGTCGGGGTGTCGGCCGTTCGGGTCGCTCCCCGGCGAGCAGGGGGTTCCTCACCCTTCTGGTGCAGATAAACAGGTCATAACGCTACAAATGCCCGCAGTCTGGGTGCGGTGTCCCGCGAACCGCCCCCGGAGGTCCTTCCGTGCCGCGTCTCCTGCTGCGCAGCAGTGCCGCCGTCCTCACCACGATGACGGCGCTCGTCGCGACGACGATCCTGACCGGGCCGTCGGCTGCGGAGCCGTTCTCCACGGCTCCCTGCGCACTGCCCCGCACGGACGCGCACCACTCCGAGGGCGTCGACACCTGGAACCCCGACTACACCCGCCCGACCCACCCGCTCTCGGCCGTGATGGTGTTCCTCTCCTTCCCGGACGCCACCCCACGCACCACCCCCACGGAGCTCACCGCCGACCACTTCCCGGCCACCAGCCGCTTCTACGAGCAGGCCTCCTACGGCAGGTTCACCATCCGCCCGCACCCGCTCGGGCACTGGCTGAAAATGCCCCGTCCGTCGGTCGCGTACGGCATACAGCGTGACTGGAGCATGTCACTGCGGGCCGCCTACCTGCGGGACGCGTTCGCCGTGGCCGATCCGGTGGTCGACTTCTCGCGCTACGACATCGTGTACTTCGTGGCCGACCCGGACGCGCCCGGCGTCGACTCGGACGCCACGAAGGTGGTCAACCTGGACACCCCCGCGCACGTCGACGGCACGGACGTGCGGCGGGTGGTCACCGTCTTCGAGAAGCATCCGCCGGACCGGCTGGTTCTCGCCCATGAGACCGGGCACCTCTTCGACCTCCCCGACCTCTACCACCGGCCGGAGGACGGCAAGGGCGACTGGGACACCTATGTCGGCGACTGGGACCTGATGGGCAGCCAGTTCGGTCTCTCCCCGGACTTCTTCGCCTGGCACAAGTGGAAGCTGGGCTGGCTGGATCCGCGCCAGGTGGTGTGTGTACGGGGGGCCGGACCGACCCGCCTGACCCTGGAGCCGCTGTCCGCCGGGCCGGGGGTGCCGCAGCAGGGGCCCGAGGGCGCGCCGGCGTTCGGGCTCGGCGGGGGCACCAAGCTGGCGGTGGTGCGCACCGGACCTGACAGCGCGCTGGCCCTCGAGGCGCGCGGCGCGACCGGCAACGACGGCACGGCCTGCCGACAGGGCGTCCTGGTCTACCGGGTCCGGGACGAGACGGCCTCCGGCGGCGGCCCGATCGAGGTGGTCGACGCCCACCCGCGCACCGAGGCCTGCTGGGAGAACTCGGTCTACCCGCCGCTGGCCGACGCACCGGTCGCGCTCGGGGAGAGCTTCACGGTGCCCGGGGACGGGGTGAAGGTGGAGGTGGAGGGGCGCACGGCGTCCGGCGCCTGGAACGTGAAGATCACCCCGCGAGAGCTGGCCTAGGGCCCGCACGAACGGATGGGCCAAGCTCCTGGAACTTGGCCCATCCGTCATCTGCTTCGCGTGCGCCGCCAGGGACTCGAACCCCGGACCCGCTGATTAAGAGTCAGCTGCTCTAACCAACTGAGCTAGCGGCGCCTGCTGACGTCGTAGACCTTAGCATCCTGATCGGCGGGAGGAAAAATCGATATGCGTACGGTCGAGCGGGCCGCCCGCACCGCCGCCCAGAGCAGGATCTCGGGGCCGGGGAGCCAGGGGTGCCGGGTGTCCGGGGCGACCAGCCAGCGGGCGCCGGCCGGGGCGGGGGAGCGGTCGCCGTGCAGCGCCGGGACGGTCACCGCGTCGCCGGTGCCGTGGCACAGCAGCGGCGGTACGGGCCGGCCCCGGCCGCCCCACTCCTCCCAGTCCAGCAGCGCGGGCAGCCGGGCGGCGGTGCCGGGGGCGGCGAACAGGAGCATCCGGCCCCGGAACACCGCGACCGGCCCGGAGCCCGGGCCCTCCTCCCACAACCGGTCGAGCATGCGGCGGCCGTGGACCGTGGGGGTGTTCACCACGTCGAACGCGGTACCGCAGGGCAGGACAACCGGGGCGTCCGGACGCTCCCCCCACAGGGCGAGCGTGCTCCGCGGATACGTTCCTGCGGAGGCGAGCCAGGCGGCTCCCTCGGAGGTGACCCCGGCCGCGTGCTCGCGGTGGCCGGGGAACGGCACGTGCGGTGTGCTGCTCATAGGGATGTGATACGCCTCGTGAGCGCCCGCTCGCCGCGAGTTGCGGGAAACCGGTACGGGCCGGGGCGCGGCGGGGTATCTTGCCCGCCTGGCATATGCCCCCGGGGGGACCGCCCGCTACATCGGCTCGGCCGGCTCCGCCCCTTCCGTCCCCTTCAGCAGGTCCCGGCCGAACTCGACCATCTTCTTCGCGTAGTCCTCGGTCCAGCCGGCCCGCTCGGCGATGTCGGCCGGGGTGAGACGGTCGAAGCGGCGCGGGTCGGCGAGCTGGGCGGCGGCCATGGCCTGGAACTCCACCGCCCGGTCGGTGGCCACCCGGAACGCCAGGGTCAGCTCCGTCGCCCGCGCCAGCAGCGTCCCGGGATCGTCGATCGACTCCAGCCCGAAGAAGCGCTCCGGGTCGGCGACCGCTTCCACGGGCTCGAAGAGCAGGGGCGCGGGGCGTAGCCGCGGTTCGTTCGGTCGCGGCGTGGGCTCCGGCATGTCTGGTCCTCCTCGTACGTTCCGATGGCCACCGTCCATTGTCTCGCGCCCGCGCAAGCCCACCCCAGGGCCGCCGACTCACGCTGCGTACGCCCGCCCGGGCCGCACGTCGGAGGACGGCGCAGACAAGAATGGAAGGGCTTCCACGTACGCGGTGACATGAAGGGGCAAGTGATGAACGAGGTCTCGCGGTCGGGACGGCCGACGCTCGACGAGGTGGCCGCGCTCGCCGAGGTCTCCCGTTCCGTCGCGTCCAGGGCACTCAACAACGCTCCGCATGTCAGCCGTGCCAAACGCGAGGCGGTGGAGCGGGCCGTACGGGAACTCGGATACGTGCCGAACCCCAAGGCCCGGGCGCTGGCCACGCGTCAGGCGGGAGCAGCGGCTCTCGTCATCTCGCAGCACGATCCCTCAGTGCTCGCGGACCCTTTCTTCGGACAGGTCATCGCCGGAGTCTCCGGTGTCCTCGAAGAGGCCGACCTGCATCTCATGCTCTGCCTGGCCGCCTCCGACCGGGGCCGAAAGCGGGTCGGGGACCTGCTGCGGTCCCGAGGCGTGGACGGCGTGATGATGATGGCGCTGCACGCCGACGACCCCCTGGCGCACCTGGCAGCGGAGACGGAGCTGCCGGTCGTCTACGGCGGACGCCCCGGAGGCGCCGACCCCCGCTGGTACGTGGACATAGACAACGTCGCCGGCGCACGGCGCGCCACCGAGCATCTGCTCGCCGGCGGACGCACCGACATCGCCACCATCTGCGGGCCGCTGGACACGGAGGTGGGCCGTGCGCGCTACCAGGGGTACCGGGAAGCGATGCTGCTCGCCGGGAGGAGGCCGCACGCCCCCGAGACCGGGGACTTCAACGAGCCCAGCGGGGCCGCGGCCATGGCCAGGCTGCTCGAGAGGCATCCCGCCGTGGACGGAGTGTTCGCGGCGAACGACAACATGGCGGCGGGGGCCCTGCGTGCACTGCGCGCGGGCGGCCGCTCGGTTCCGCACGACGTCGCCGTCGTGGGCTTCGACGATCTCCCCGTGGCGGGGATCGCACACCCGCCGCTGACCACCGTGCACCAGCCCATCCGTGCCCTGGGACGGGAGATGGCCCGCATGCTGGTCGGTGTCATCGAGGGCGCGGACCCCACTCCCCTGCTGCTGCCGTCTCATCTGGTGGTGCGGTCCAGCGCCTGACCGTGCGGACCGCCCTCGCGGGATCCCGCACGGGCGGCGGCCGTCCGCACGGGCGGCGGCCCTCCGCACGGGCGGCGGCCATCCGCACGGGCGGCGGCCATCCGCACGGGCGGCGGCCCTCCGCACGGGCGGCGGCCATCCCGCACGGGCGGCGGCCCGATCGGATGAGCACACGTCGGAAC
>NZ_JBEYJU010000041.1:0-77038 GCF_040703965.1 Streptomyces sp. NPDC006655
CGCCCGTCGGGCTCCCTTGTCGACGCCGATGTGTCAGCGCCCGACAGGGGTGCGGGGAACGGCGCGAGCGGCCACGACGTGACCGCACTCGAACACCGGCTCCACCTGGCCCCCCTCGCGGCGTACTCCCGGTTTCTCGATGAGCTCGCCGACCGGATCGCCGTAGGTGTGGCCGCCGTCGTCGCCGTCCTCGACCCCGGCTGCGTGGTGCTCGGCGGAGAGGTCGGGCCGGCCGGCGGCGCGGCGCTCGCCGTACGCGTCGAGGCCCGGCTGCGCCGGATGTCCCCGATGGCCACGGAGGTGCGGGCAAGCACCCTCGGCGGCGCGGCCGTCCTGCGCGGCGCCCTGCTGACCGCCCGGGAGCACGCCCAGGACGACCTGTTCGCGCCCCCCGACCGCTGACCCCGGCCCGCGCACCGTCAGCGCCGGGCCAGGAACTCCTCGAACGTGCCCTTCCCCACGGCCCGTTCCGGCGCCAGATGACCACCGTCCCGCAAGGCCCGGTACACCCCGCCGAACAGTGGCACCCCGACCAGCGCCCGGCGCCGCCCGCTCGCCGCCAGGTACGCCCGCGCCAGCGACTCCAGCGACCGCACCTCGGGCCCGCCCATGTCGGCCACCCGCCCCGCCGGCCCCGCACCGGCCAACTCCGCCAGGCGGCCGGCGACTTCGCCCACCTCGATCGGCTGGCCGGCCACCCCGCGGGGCACCGGCAGCACCGGCGCCTTCGCAAGCCCCTCGAACAGCGTCACCAGCAGATCGTGGAACTGCGTCGTGCGCAGCACGGTCCAGCCCAGCCCTGACTCCTCGACCAGCCGTTCCACCGCGAGCTTCGCCCGGTAGTAGCCGAGCGGCACCCGGTCCACCCCCACGATCGAGATGTACAGGAGATGGCCCACCCCGGCCCGCCGCGCCGCCGCGACCAGGTTCGCCGCCGCCCGCTCGTCACCGCCCCCGGGGGTGCTCGCGCAGTGCACGACCGTTTCCACGCCGGTCAGCGCGGCGTCGAGACCGGCCCCACCTGCGCGCAGGTCCACGGCGTAGGGCCCGGCGTGCCGGCTGAGCACCCGCACCTCGTGGCCGTCCGCCCGCAGCCGCCCGACGACGAGCCTGCCCAGCGTTCCGGTTCCGCCGGTCACCAGGGTCGTGGTCATGTCGTTCCGTCCCTCCGGACACCGGGCGTTCCCGGCCGGAACGCCCCTCCGGCGAGTACGACCCCGCAGGTGCCGGGAGATGTGACATCGGCGCGACCCGGCGACGGGCAAGGGCCGTCGTCACCGCCGCCGGGCCGACCGCACCCTAAATGGACTAGACCAGCGGGGTCAATAGGGTGAATCAAAGTCAAGAATGCGGGCCGGTACGGCCGTTGAGCACATGGCGTCCCTGGTGAGAAGTCCAGCGACACCGACTGTGAGGCAGCCCACACGGTTCCCCTGTATGGACTACCATCGGGCGTGGCACACTGGCGGTGTACCAGAAGCAGCGCACTCCGGGGTCGGTGAAACTCCGAACCGGCGGTTACAGTCCGCGACCCGTCCGCTTCCAGCGGCCGGTTGACCAGGTGGAATTCCTGGACCGACGGTTAAAGTCCGGATGGGAGGCAGTGCGCGGCGGGCGAGCATGTACATGTGCGCGCCGCCGTATCTGGTCTCGTCCGATTACCGGGCGGGACCTTGTCGGCGTCGCCCCGGTGTGCTCACCCGTACATTCTGTCGTCCTTCGACAGGCCCCGGAGTCCGTGCCCCGTTGAGGCAGGAGGACCCGGGAAGTGTTCACCGGAATCGTCGAAGAGCTGGGTGAGATCACCGCCGTCGAGAACCTCGGCGACGCCTCCCGTTTCCGGCTCCGTGGCCCCGTAGTGACCCAGGGCGCACAGCACGGCGACTCCATCGCCGTGAACGGGGTCTGTCTGACCGTCGTGGAGCACGAGGGCGACGAGTTCACCGCCGACGTCATGGCGGAGACCCTCCAGCGTTCCTCCCTCGGCGCCCTGGGCGTCGGCTCCCGCGTCAACCTGGAGCGTCCCACCGCCGTCGGCTCCCGCCTCGGCGGCCACATCGTGCAGGGCCACGTCGACGGCACCGGCGAGGTGCTGGCGCGCACCCCCTCGGAGAACTGGGAGATCGTCAAGGTCTCGCTCCCGGCTCACCTCGCCCGCTACGTCGTGGAGAAGGGCTCCATCACGGTCGACGGCATCAGCCTCACCGTCGTGGAGGCGGCCCAGGACCACTTCACCGTCAGCCTCATCCCCACCACCCTCGACCTGACCACGCTCGGCCACAAGCAGCCCGGCGACCCGGTCAACCTCGAGGTCGACGTGGTCGCCAAGTACGTCGAGCGGCTGCTCGCGAACACGCGGGGAGCGGGCAAGTGAACTGGCTGAACTCCGAGGCGTTCACCCTCCTCCACCAGCGCATCATCTGGTCGGACATGATCGGCAACATCCTGGGCCTGATCACCCTCGCCCTCGGCTGGCGGCGCTCCCTGCTGACCTGGCCGGTGCAGTTCCTCTCCGGCCTGGTCCTGTTCGTCGCCTTCTACGGTCACCTGGCCGGCAGCGCGGGCAAGCAGGTCGTCGTCATGGTGGTCGCCCTGTACGGCTGGTGGCAGTGGAACCGGAACAAGGGCCGGTCCGGCGACGGTCACATCGTCCCCCGCTTCGCCACCTGGCGTGAGCGCGGCGCGATGCTCGTCGCCGCGGCCGTCGGCACGGTCGCCGTCGCCCTGCTCTTCAAGGCCTTCCCGTCCCTGTCCTGGGACCCCTGGCCGGACGCCTACATCTTCGTCGGCACGATCGTTGCGATGTACGCCCAGGCCCGCGGCATGGTCGAGTTCTGGATCGCCTGGCTCCTGGTCGACGTGGTCGGCGTCCCCCTGAACTTCGCCAACGGCTACGCCTTCTCCGGCTTCGTCTACGTCATCTACGGCGCGCTCGTCCTGTGGGGCATGCGCGACTGGTGGCTGCGCTCCCGCCAGGGCTCGCGGCCCGCTCTGGAAGGAGCACCCGCATGACCGCGGCACCCGTTCTCCACCGCACCCACGACATCGACGGACTCACCCTCGACCCGGTCGAGCAGGCCATCGCCGACATCGCCGCCGGCCGCCCGATCGTGGTGGTCGACGACGAGGACCGCGAGAACGAGGGCGACCTCGTCATCGCCGCGGAGAAGGCCACCCCCGAGATCATCGCCTTCATGATGAGCGAGTGCCGCGGCCTGATCTGCGCCCCCATGGAGGGCGACGAACTCGACCGGCTCCGGCTGCCGCAGATGGTCGAGGACAACACCGAGTCCATGAAGACCGCGTTCACCGTCTCCGTGGACGCCTCCGCCGCGCACGGGGTCACCACCGGCATCTCGGCCGCCGACCGCGCCACCACCCTCCAGCTGCTGGCGAGCGGTGCGGCCGAGCCCACCGACCTCGTCCGCCCCGGCCACGTCTTCCCGTTGCGCGCCCGCCCCGGCGGCGTCCTCACCCGCAACGGCCACACCGAGGCCGCCGTCGACCTCGCCCGCCTCGCGGGCCTGCGTCCCGCCGGTGCCATCGTGGAGATCGCCGGCGAGGACGGCCGGATGCTCCGCCTGCCCGAGCTGATCCCGTTCGCCCGCAAGCACGGCCTGACGATCATCTCCATCGCGGACCTGATCACCTACCGCCGGTCCGCCGAACCGGCCGTCCGCCGCGAGGCCGAGGTCAAGCTGCCCACCCGGCACGGCGCCTTCACGGCGTACGGCTACCGCTCCGTCACCGACGGCGTCGAGCACGTCGCCCTCGTGCACGGGGAGATCGGCGACGGCGAGGACGTCCTGGTCCGCGTCCACTCCGAGTGCCTCACCGGGGACGTCTTCGGCTCCGCCCGCTGCGACTGCGGCCCCCAGCTCGACGAGGCGCTCGACCGGATCCAGGCAGAGGGCCGCGGCATCGTCGTCTACCTGCGCGGACACGAGGGCCGCGGCATCGGGCTGCTGTCCAAGCTGCGCGCCTACGAACTCCAGGAACGCGGCCGCGACACCCTCGACGCCAACCTCGAACTCGGCCTGCCCGCCGACGCCCGCGACTACCGCGCGGGCGCCCGGATCCTGGCCGACCTCGGCGTCCACAGCGTCCGCCTGATGACCAACAACCCCGACAAGAGCGACGCGCTGCTCAGCCACGGTCTGAGGATCAGCGGGCGCGAGCCGATGCCCGTGCAGGCGGGCGAGCACAACCTCCGTTACCTGCGCACCAAGCGGGACCGGATGGGCCACGACCTGCCCTGGCTGGACACGGCGGCCGTGGCCACCTGCGCGAACCAGTAGAGACACAGCACTGAGGAGAGACGTACGTGAGCGGCAAGGGTGCACCGGAGTTGTCCGTACGCAATGTCAGCGACCTGCGGGTCGCCGTCATCGCGGCCCAGTGGCACGAGAAGGTGATGGACGGACTGGTGGACGGCGCCCTGCGCGCCCTGCGCGAGCTGGGGATCGACGAGCCCACCCTGCTCCGGGTCCCCGGCACCTGGGAACTCTCGGTCGCCGCGAAGGTCCTCGCCGGACGCGGCTACGACGCGGTGGTCGCCCTCGGCGTCGTCATCCGCGGCGGCACCCCGCACTTCGAGTTCGTGTGCCAGGGCGTCACCCAGGGCCTCACCCAGGTCTCCGTCGAGACCGGTGTCCCCGTCGGCTTCGGCGTGCTCACCTGCGACAACGAGGAGCAGGCCCTGGACCGCGCAGGCCTGCCCGGCTCGAACGAGGACAAGGGCCACGAGGCGGTGACCGCGGCGGTGGCGACGGCGGCCACCCTCCGCTCGGTATCCGAACCCTGGCACTGAGCGAGGCGGCGTTTGGCGTAGTCTGGCGCTCACCATGTCCAACAAGACTTTCGAGGAGCTCTTCACCGAGCTCCAGCACAAGGCCGCCCACGGCGACCCCGCCACGTCCCGCACCGCCGAGCTGGTCGGCAAGGGCGTCCATGCCATCGGCAAGAAGGTCGTCGAGGAGGCCGCCGAGGTCTGGATGGCCGCCGAGTACGAGGGCAAGGAGGCGGCCGCCGAGGAGATCTCGCAGCTGCTCTACCACGTCCAGGTGATGATGGTCGCCCGCGGGATCTCGCTGGACGACGTCTACGCCCACCTGTGAAACCCCTTTCGGACACCCCCCTTTCAACCCTCTTTCAGCCCTCTTTCGAAGCGAAGGAAGCCGACCTCATGCTGCGCATCGCCGTCCCCAACAAGGGTTCCCTCTCAGGCCCTGCGGCGGACATGCTGCATGAGGCCGGCTACCGGCAGCGCCGGGAGTCCAAGGAACTCCGTACCGTCGACCCGGTCAACGACGTGGAGTTCTTCTACCTGCGCCCCCGCGACATCGCGATCTACGTCTCCTCCGGCCGCCTCGACATCGGCATCACCGGCCGCGACCTGCTGGTGGACTCCGGCGCCAACGCCGAGGAGATCCTCCCGCTCGGCTTCGCCCGCTCCACCTTCCGCTTCGCCGCCAAGCCGGGCGCCGCGAGCACCCTGGGGGACCTCAAGGGCAGGACCGTCGCCACCTCCTACGAGGGCATCGTCGCCAAGCACCTCGCCGACAGCGGCGTCGACGCCTCCGTCGTCCACCTCGACGGTGCCGTGGAGACCGCCATCGAGCTGGGCGTCGCCGAGGTCATCGCCGACGTCGTCGAGACCGGCACCAGCCTGCGCAACGCCGGCCTGGAGGTCTTCGGCGAGCCGATCATGAAGTCCGAGGCGATCGTGGTCCGCCGTACCGGTGCCGACGCCGAGGAACCCAAGGTCCAGCAGTTCCTGCGCCGCCTCCAGGGCGTCCTGGTCGCCCGGACGTACGTGATGATGGACTACGACTGCCGGGTCGAGCAGCTGGAGAAGGCCGTCGCCCTCACCCCGGGCCTGGAGTCGCCGACCGTCTCCCCGCTGCACAACGAGGGCTGGGTCGCCGTCCGTGCCATGGTCCCCGCCAAGGACGCCCAGCGGATCATGGACGACCTGTACGAGCTCGGCGCCCGCGCCATCCTGACCACGGCCATCCACGCCTGCCGTCTCTGAGGGCCCGCGAGAGATGTCCGAGCCGCCCACCCTGCCCGTCACCTTCCGGCCGGGCCACACCCGCGCGATCCTGCTCACCGCGGGTGCCGCGATCTTCCTCACCATCTCCGGCGTCGCGCTGCTCCTGGAGCAGCTCGGCCCGGGGGAGAAGCTCAGTTTCGTCCTCACCGGCGCACTGATCTTCTGGGTGCTGGCGCGGCTGGCCCGCGTGAAGGTCGTCGCGGAGGAGTCCGGCGTCACCGTCGTCAACATCGCCGGCGAGCGGCACCTGGAGTGGGCGGAGATCCTCCAGGTGAACCTCCGCCCGGGTGACCCGTGGGTGTTCCTCGACCTCAGCGACGGCACCAGCCTGCCCGCGCTCGGCATCCAGCCGGGCATCGCCAGGCGGCGCGCGATCGCCGACGCCAAGGCCCTGCGAGCCCTCGCCGAGGCCCGCGCGATCCACGACCCCGAGCAGCATCAGGGCTGAGTTCACGCAACTTCGGGGGCGCCTCGGGGCCGTCGGCCCTGCCGCAACGGCCCCGGTCTTGATTAATCTGTTGGCGGAGGCTTTTCACGTCCCGCCTCCGCCCCTGTCGCGCGCCCCGCGCACAGGGGTTCCTGCTACCCGAGGAGTGACCCTCTCCGGCGATGGACGGATCGTCCTGTAGTACCTGCGCCGCCCCCTCCCGACATACCGCGGACCGCTCCGGCCCCGTCCGCGACGAAGCGGAGGCGGCGGCATCATGACCACCCCCCTGCTGCTCCTGGCAGCCGCGTTCCTGCTCATCCTGGCCAACGGCTTCTTCGTGGCCGCCGAGTTCGGACTGGTCACCGTCGAGCGCCCGGAGGCCGAGAAGGCCGCCGTCGACGGCGACAGGCGTGCCCGTACGGTCGTCGAATCGCTGAAGGAGCTGTCCTTCCAGCTGTCCGGCACCCAGCTCGGCATCACCATCACCTCCCTGGTCGTCGGCATGCTCGCCGAACCGGCGCTGGCCGCGCTGCTGCGCGGCCCGTTCACCGCGATCGGCCTCCCCGCGGGCGCCGTCTCCGGTATCGCCGTGGTCGTCGGCATGCTGCTGGCCTCGGCCATCCAGATGGTGATCGGCGAACTCGTACCCAAGAACTGGGCGGTCTCCAAGCCCCTCCAGGTCGCGCGCTTCGTCGCCGGCCCACAGGCCCGCTTCTCCCGGCTCTTCCGCCCGGTCATCGCCGCGCTGAACACGGTCGCCAACCGGCTCGTGCGCGCCCTGGGCGTCGAACCGGCCGAGGAGCTGGCGTCCGCCCGCACCCCCGGCGAGCTGGTCTCCCTGGCCCGGCACTCGGCCCAGGCCGGCGCCCTGGAGCAGGACACGGCCGACCTGTTCGTCCGCACCCTGTCCCTGGGCGAGCTGACCGCCCAGCACGTCATGACCCCCCGGGTGAAGGTCAGCGCGCTCCAGGACTCGGCGACCGCCGAGGACGTCGTCAACCTCACCCGGGCCACCGGCCTGTCCCGCTTCCCCGTCTACCGGGAGAAGATCGACGAGATCGTCGGCATGGCCCACCTCAAGGACGCACTGGCGGTGCCCGTGCACGAACGGCTGCACACCCCGGTGGGCCGCATCGCCCGCCAGGCGCTGCTGGTCCCCGAGACCCTTCCGGTGCAGCCCCTGCTGGCACGGCTGCGCAGCGAACAGCCCATCGCGGTCGTCGTCGACGAGTACGGCGGCACGGCCGGCGTGGTCACCCTGGAGGACATCGTCGAGGAACTCGTCGGCGAGGTCCGCGACGAGCACGACAGCCCGGACGCGCCGGAACTCTCCGCCGTCCCGTCCCAGGACGGCAAGCCGGCCTGGGACGTCGACGGCAGCGTCCGCGTGGACATCCTCCAGCGGATAGGCCTGGACGTGCCGGAAGGCCCGTACGAGACGGTCGCCGGACTGGTCGCCGACCTGCTCGGCCGCATCCCGGCGCCCGGCGACCGCGCGGAGCTGCCCGGCTGGCGGCTGTCGGTCCGCCGGGTCGGCCACTACCGCGCCGAACGCGTCCGCCTGGTCCGGGTCGCCCCCGCAGTGGCGGAGGCCGCCCGATGAGCGTTCTCCAACTGGTCTTCGCCGGGTTGCTGGTACTGGCCAACGGCTTCTTCGTGGGCGCGGAGTTCGCCCTGGTCTCGGTCCGCCGCAGCCAGGTCGAACCGCTGGGCACGGCGCGGGCCCGCCAGGTGCTGTACGGCCTGGAACGCCTCCCGCAGATGATGGCCGCGGCCCAGTTCGGCATCACGGTCTGCTCGCTGACCCTGGGCGCTGTGGCCGAACCGACCGTGGCGCATCTGCTGGAGCCGTTGTTCGAGGCGATCCACCTGCCCGAGGGCGTGATCCACCCCCTCGGCTATGTGATCGCGCTGGCCGGTGTCGTCTTCTTCCACCTCGTCATCGGTGAGATGGTGCCGAAGAACCTGGCGATGGCGGCACCGGAGAAGGCGGCGCTCTGGCTGAGTCCCGGCCTGGTGGCCTTCGCCCGGGTGTGCCGGCCGATCACGGTCGCCCTCGGCGCCTGCGCGCAGGGCATCCTCAAGCTCTTCCGGGTGGAACCGAAGGACGAGGTCGAGGCCGTCGTCACCAGCGAGCAGCTGAACCGGCTCCTGGAGGACTCCGGCCAGGCGGGACTTCTCGACCCCGAGGAGCGGGAGCGCCTGGAGGACGCGCTGGAACTGGGTTCCCGCCCGGTGACGGACGTCCTCCTGCGACGCGAGTCCCTGATCACGGTCCCGCCGTCGGTCACCCCCGGCCAGATCGTCGAGCTCACCGCCCGCACCGGGTACTCCCGTTTCCCGGTGGCGGCCGAGTCCGGCTCCTTCATGGGCTACGTGCACGTGAAGGACGTCCTCGACCTGGAGGACTCGGAGCGGGCGGTGCCGCAGCAGGTGTGGCGCCCGATGACGACGCTCCGGGCGGAGCTCCCGCTGGACGACGCCCTGACGGTGATGCGCCGGGCGGCGACCCACCTGGCGCAGGTGGCCGACGGGAAGGGGCGGGTGCTCGGCCTGGCGGCGCTCGAGGACGTCCTGGAGCTGCTGGTCGGTGAGGTCCGCGATCCGGCACACCGAAACCAGCCGGCGTCCCCGAGGGCACCGGAGCCGCGGGGGAGTGGAGAGCCGGAGGAGGTCATGGCCGGGTGAGGCCGTAGTCCGGCTGCGGGCGCGTGGGGGCTGTTCCTCGGTTCCGTCCCCGGCCTTCGGCCGGGGGCCCGAGCGACACCCCCCGCCCCCAGCTACATACCGGCCGCCGGGTCCTGCGGTCCCCGACCCGACAGGACCTCCCCGTACGCCTGCATCAGGTCCGGCAGCCGCAGCGTCGCCAGGTCGTCCCGCGTCAGCACGCCCGGATAGGCCGACAGCCGCAGATCCCGGTACGCGCAGCTCTTCTCGTACAGCGTCCGCAGGAACCGGCCGTTGCCCAGTTCGTCGATCCAGCCCTGGTCGACCACGTGCCCGGCGATGGAGCGCAGCTCCTCCAGGGCCTCCTCGTCCCACGCGTCACCGTTCTCGGCGGCCAGCACCTCCCCGATGGAGGTCAGCTCCGACGGACGGTAGGACGGGAAGTCGACGCGGGTGGTGAAGCGGGAGGAGAGCCCGGGGTTGGCGGCCAGCAGGCGGTCCATGCCCTCCGGGTAGCCCGCCAGGATCACCACGAGGTGGTCGCGGTTGTCCTCGGCCCGCTTCAGCAGCACCTGGAGCGCCTCGTCGCCGTACGCGTCGCCCTTGCCGTACCCGGAGTTGGACAGGGAGTAGGCCTCGTCGACGAACAGCACACCGCCGATCGCGGAGTCGATCAGTTCGTTGGCCTTCACCGCGGTCTGGCCGAGGTACTCGCCCACGAGATCGGCCCGCTGGGCCTCCACCAGGTGGTCCCCGCCCAGCAGTCCCAGAGCGTAGAACACCCGGCCGAGGATCCTGGCGACGGTGGTCTTCCCGGTGCCGGACGGCCCGGAGAAGACGAAGTGGCGTTTCGGCGGCTGCACCGGCAGCCCCTGCCCGGCTCGCAACCGGGCCATGTTCAACTGCGCGGACAGCGCCTTGACCTGCCGCTTCACGGGCTCCAGCCCGACCATGCGCTCCAGTTCGGCGAGCGCCTCCTCGAGTAACGCGGGGTCGGTCGGCCCGGTCGGCAGGGGTGGCGCCGCGGCCACCTTCTCGCGTACCGCCGGGTCGATCACCGACGGCATCGCGCCGGCCGGCGGCTCCGCCTCCCCGAACCGCAGGTCGCGTCCCTCCGTGCCGAACAGCGGGTCGAGCAGGTCGGGCCCGTCCACCATGTCCTGGCCGGCGCCGGTGAGGGTGATCGCCGCGAGGTCGGCGGTGTCGTCGTACCCGTCGCCCTCCGCTATCGCCGCCAGCCGGGCGGAGGTGTCCATGAAGGCCGGGTCCACCCGGTGCACGGCCCGGTACAGGGGGAGCGCGGCGGCGCTGCGGCCGGTGCCCTCGTGCGCCCGGGCCAGCCAGTAGCGCAGCTCCTTGCGCTGCGGCTGCTCGCTGCGGCACCGCATCAGCGCGGCGGAGAGCAGGGGTTCGGCCTGCCCGTACATCTCGAGACGGACGCGGGCCATGCCGCCGAAGAGACCCGCCTCGATGCCGAGCAGGGGATCGTCGAGAAGCGGGTCGGTGTGCCGTACCAGTTGCTCCCAGTCCTTGACCAGATAGGCCCGGCAGGAGTGCAGGAAGCGGACGTGGGGGTCGGCGTCGACGGGCGGCAGTCCGGCCAGGGCCCGGTCGAGTTCCGGGACGTGCCTGCCGTCCAGCCAGTGGGAGGCGTGGGCGAGCAGCAGGTCACGGGGGCTCTCCAGGACCGGCTGCACCCACCAGCCGAGCCAGTACCAGGAGTTGAGCGTGCGGCGGTGCCGGCCGCGCTGTTCGCCGAAGCGGTCCCGGTGCCGGAACATCCGCAGCAGCGCGGTGGTCGTGTCCACCCGCAGCGCGTGCAGGCCGAGCCACGCGTCGGCCATCCCGGGATCCATCCGCACCGCGGTGCGGAACTCCTCCTCGGCCTGCGGATAGGCGCCCATCGTGTAGGCGTCCACGCCTCGCAGCCAGGCGAGGTCGGCCGGGGCCTCGGGGCCCTGCGTGCCGAATTCCATCACGTCCCCCACAAACCGTGCCCCCGTGGTCCAGGCGCCTCCGATGCGGTCCGGTCCACCTGACACCCCCTCGCCCCCGGGCTCCCCCCGATGGCCGCCGTTGGTCGAACCGCTGTGCCGCGGACCGGAGTTGCAGGTGCGCGAAGCAGCCGTTCGAAGGTCGCACCGAGGGCATCGTACCTGCGGTTCCGGTGCCCGCCGAAGGGTGCCGCACAGGCCGTTTGGCGAGGTGGGAGCAGACGGGGCGCACACCGGTCGGTGACCCAGCGTGAGAGCGAGGGCGCGCGCGGCGCACGCAAAAGGGATAAAGGGCAGAACGAAGCCCCCGATCACGGGGGAACAACCGGGGGCTTCGCGTCTGTGGGGCGGCTTCCTGGAGCCGCTCCTTGAGAACGTAAGACCTGTACGACCCTTGGGTCAAGCCGAGTTGAGGTACTCGGGCAACTTCTTCGGGGCGCGTCTTCACAAGTTCAGCACACTGCCGACGGCCCGTCACCGTGGGTGACGACATGGTCCGGTCCAATCGTCTTCGTGGGCCCCGGCAGTACCTCGTACCCCTGCTGCGACTGTGTCACCAGAAGGTCGGCGTACGGTCGGGACGGGTCCTCGGCGAAGTGTTCGCGTTCCTCCTCGACCCACCGGACCCAGAAGTCCCGTTGTTCCGCGCCGTCCCGCGCCCTGCCCCGGGTCCAGGACTCCTCGTGCGGCAGCTCCATCCACAGCAGCCGCGCCAGGTGGGGGCGCAGGGCCCGGCGGCCGGCGCCGACCCCCTCGACCAGGACCACGGGGGCGGGTGGCAGCGGGCGGGAGGGGCCGAAGCGGCGGGTCCGCCAGTCGTAGGGGGAGTAGTGCGCCGTCTCGCCGCGGCCGAGCGGCTCGATCACCTGGGTCAGCAGGCGGCCGGTCCAGCCGAACAGTTCCTCGTGGCTGGCGATGTCGTCGAGGTGCAGCACCGGCGCCCCGCCCAGCGCGCCGGCCAGCCGCCCGGCGAACGTGGTCTTTCCCGAGCCGGCGTGCCCGTCGACGGCGACGAGCCGGACCGGACCGCAGGAAGGGGGCAGGTTGCGGAGTGCGGAGGCGAGGTGGTGAATGACGATTCCCGAGGTGTGCCGCGATGTGGGGTGTTTGCCGGAAACATTCTAGTGGTGCGGCACACGGCGCCCGTTTGTGCCCCCGGAAAGTCACGGCTTGAACTAATTTCGAGTCCGTCTTCGGCAAGGGCCGTCAATATTTCCGCGGCGGCTGACCGATATGTCGAATTCGGACGTTCCCGCCCTCCCCGGCCGTGAGTAAGGTGCCTTCAGCGTGCACGCGTCGCACGGGGACGGACAGGGGAAGATGGCCGCGGAGTTATTCGAGGGGCAGTACGTATGGCATCCGGCGGCCGACGACCGCTTCCTCGCGAGTGTATGCGTGGACGTGCGCGCCGGAAGATATCTGAGCGCCCGCGAGGCACTCGCCGAGACGCGTTCCGACTTCGCCCTGCGTGCCCACCGCTCCCTGGTCCTGGCCTCCGAGGCGGCCGGCACCGACCTGGTCGAACGCTGGCTCGCCGAGGAACCGGGCCCCGAGTCCGCGCTGATGTGGGCCCGCGTCGCCGTGCAGCGCGCGATCCGGGCGGCCGACGCCCGGGACGAGCGGGCCGAGGCGCTGGAGCGGATCGCCCTCACCGCCTGCGAGCGCGCCGCCGCCATGAACCCCGCCGACCCCACGCCCTGGGCCGCCAAGCTGGCCATGGCCCGGCTGCACCGCCCGCACGACGCCGCCCCCGGCGGCCTGCTGACCTCGCCGCCGGGGCCCTGGCGGCTGTTCGCGCACACCCTCAGCCTCGACCCCTGGCACCGCGAGGCGCACCACCGCTTCCTGTCCTTCTTCTTCACCCGCCACGGCGGCTCGGTGACCGCGGCCTGGGACGTCGCCGCCTTCCTCGCCCAGCGGGCCCCCGCCGACTCGGCGCTACGGCTGCTGCCCCTGGTCGCGCTGGTGGAGAGCCACAACCCCACCCAGCTGCTCGCCGAACGGGTCTGGGAGCAGCCCCAGTGGCGCGCCACGGCGCTGGCGATCTACCGCAACTGGCTGCCCGCCGTGGCCGGCTACCGCTTCACCCCGGTGCTCGACCTGGCCTATCTCGCGCACGCGCTGGTCATGGCCCAGCGCGAGTTCGAGGCCCGGGCGGTCTTCACGGCCATGGGGCCGTACGCCTCCCGGATGCCCTGGAGCGTCTTCGGCGAGCCCGCCGAGCAGCTCTCCCGCGCCCGCCGCGCCTGCGGCCTGTCCGTCCCCTCCTAGTCCCCTCGGTCCCCCTCGGTCCCCCTCGGTCCCCCTCGGTCCCCCTCGGTCCCCCTCGGTCCCTCCTGGTCCCTCCTGGCGAAAGGTCGGCAAGTGTCAGAACGCACAGCGGATCCGATCGTGCTCGACGACGACGCGACCCTGCACGCGATGGGATATCCGCGGAAACTCACCCGCCGATTCAAGGCGTTCGACAATTTCGCGATCTCCTTCACCATCATCAATATCCTTTCAGGAATCTTCTCGTCCTTCGGATTCGGTATGAACGCGGGCGGCCCCCGTATTCTCGTGTTCGGCTGGATCGGTGTCTGCGTGCTGGTGCTGTGCATCGGCGCCGCCATGGCGGAGGTCGCCTCCGCCTATCCGACGAGCGGTGCGCTGTATTTCTCCGCGGGCAAACTCGCCAAACGGCACAAGGGCGCCTGGTCCTGGTACACGGGCTGGCTCAACTTCGTGGGCCAGATCGGCGGTACGGCCGCCACCGGATACGCGGCGGCCACCTTCGTCCAGGCGTTCGTCGCTCTCCAGTGGACCTCGTACACGCCCACCGCCCACCAGACGGTGCTGATCACGGCGCTGATCATCGTGCTCCAGGGGCTTGCCAACACCTACACCGTCCAACTCGTCGCCGTGCTGAACCGGATCTCCGTGTGGTGGCTCCTGATCGGACTCGTGGTGATCGTGAGCACACTGACCGTGCTGCCCGACCATCACCGGTCGGCGTCCTTCGTGACGCATTTCGTGAACAACACCGGCTTCACGAACGGCCTTTACGGCGGCATGCTCGGTCTGCTGGTCACCAGCTGGACCTTCACCGGCTTCGACGGCAGCTTCCACATGTCCGAGGAAACGGTCCAGGCGACCGTGAACGCCCCCAAGGGCATCATCCGTTCCATCGGCTATTCGGCGATCACCGGTCTGGTCCTGATGCTGGCCCTCGTCTACAGCATCGGCGACTACGCCAGGGTGGCGAGTTCCTCCGCGCCACCCGTCCAGATCCTCATCGACGGGCTCGGCATGGGCTGGGCCAAGGCGATGCTGCTCGTCGTCATCGGCGCCATGCTCTTCTGCGGCCTCGCCAACCTCACCAGCAACACCCGGCAGATCTTCGCATTCTCCCGGGACGGTGCCATGCCGGGCTCCCGGCTCTGGCACTCGGTATCACCCCGCACCCGGACGCCCGTCAAGGCCGTATGGCTCGCGGTGGCCTGCTCGCTCGCCCTGGTGGTGCCGGGCTGGTGGTCGCACACGGCGTTCACCGCGATCGTCAGCGTCAACGTCGTCGGCCTGTTCCTCGCCTATGCCGTGCCGGTGTTCCTGCGGCTGCGCCTCGGTGCCGAGTTCCAGCCGGGGCCCTGGAACCTGGGCCGCTGGAGCAAGCCGGTCGGCTGGCTCGCGGTGGTCTGGATCCTGCTCAGCAGCGTCCTGTTCATGCTGCCGCAGGCCTCGCCCATCACGGTCGACTCCTTCAACTACGCGCCGATCGCACTCGCCGTCGTCCTGGTCGTGGCCACGGCCTGGTGGTTCGCCACCGCCCGCCGCCGCTTCCAGGGGCCGGTCAGCTACGGCGGCCCCGACGAGGTTGCCGCGATGGACCTCGTCTGACCCTGGGCCCGGTGCCCCGGAGCCTGCCGCCGGGGCCGGCGCCGGGGCCTTTCAGTGGACAGGACCGATATCGGTGGGCGTGGCACGCGCGGAAGTGCTGGTGGGGGCAGGGCGCCTGTTCCATAGTGGGCGCACAGTCCCGCACTCGGACCAGCCACGACGTGCACCCCTGGGGGTCTTCCACCCATGAGCAGAGCCGAACAGCCGTCCCGCAGAACCGTGCTGGCCGCCGCCGTCCGCGTCGCCGCGGCCGCCGTGGCCCAGGGGGCGGTCGCCGCCGTCCCCGCGGCCGCGGCACCGGAGACCGACGCCGAGGCCGGGACCGCCGGCCGGGCCCAAAGTGCCCTGGTCGACTACTGCTCCTGGACCACCTACGACGACTGGCGGACCGGCACCGCCAAGGGGGCCGAGGCCGTCGCCGGCGACCGCCCCGGCGTGGTCGTCGCCACCCCGGCCGGGACCACCACCTACACCGATCCCCACACCGGCAGGACCGCCGACTGGGAGTACGCCACCTGGACCGGCCCGGTGCACCGGCTCGCCGTCCCCGCCACGGAGGCCGTCGCCTCCTGGAACGCGGACACCCCGGCCGGCACCTGGATCCAGGTCGAACTGCGCGGCACCTACTCCGACGGCACCGACACCCCCTGGTACGTGATGGGCCGCTGGGCGGCCGGCGACCAGGACATCAAGCGGACCTCGGTCGACGGCCAGGGCGACGGCAGGAGCAGCATCTCGACGGACACCTTCGCCGTCGGCGACCCCGCCAGCGGGCTGCGTCTCGCGTCGTACCAGCTGCGCCTGACCCTCTACCGCCGGCCCGGTACCGACCTGACCCCGACGGTCTGGCGGCTCGGCGCCATGGGCTCCGACGTCCCCGACCGCTTCACCGTCCCGGCCTCCACGCCCGGCCTCGCCCGGGAACTCCTGGTCCCGCGGTACTCGCAGGAGATCCACAAGGGCCAGTACCCGGAGTACGACAACGGCGGCGAGGCCTGGTGCAGCCCCACCTCCTCGCAGATGATCGTCGAGTACTGGGGCGGCCGGCCCACTCCCGCCCAGCTGGCCTGGGTCGACCCGTCCTACGCCGACCCGCAGGTCTGCCAGGCGGCCCGCTGCACCTACGACCACCAGTACGGGGGCTGCGGCAACTGGCCGTTCAACGCGGCCTACGCGGCCACGTACAAGGACCTCCAGGGCGTGGTGACGCGGCTCGGTTCGCTGACCGACCTGGAGACCCTGATCGCGGCCGGCATCCCGGCCATGACCTCGCAGTCGTTCCTGGCGAGCGAGCTGACGGGCGCCGGTTACGGCACCTCGGGGCACCTGATGACGGTGATCGGCTTCACCGCGGACGGCGACGTGATCGCCAACGACCCCTGCTCGCCCACCGACGACGCGGTCCGGCGGGTCTACCGGCGGCGGGAGTTCGAGAACATCTGGCTGCGCACCAGGCGCTACAACGCCGACGGCAAGGTGACCTCCGGCACCGGTGGGATCTGCTACCTGTACTTCCCGGCCTTCCCGACGCCGGACCAGACCACGGCGCTCGCGGCGGTCGGTGTGCGCTGACCTGGGCTCCTGTGACCAAGCTCTCCGTCGCAAAAGCCGCGATCGGTGGCATGGTGGACGTCATGACCACGCACCCCGCCACCGCTGCCCGCGCCCGTACCGGCGGCCCGAAGGAAGACGGCCCGAAGGTCCTGGAACAGGTCATGGGCTGGACCCTGGTCGTGGTCGTCGCCATGCTGGTCACCCAACTCGGGCTGCTGTGACCTGACGCGCGACCCGAGCTGACATACTGCGGATGTCCCGCAGCCCGTTGAGACCAGGGTCGAAATTGAATATCAGTCAACAGCGTGCCGCCGCCCGCCCGCAGGCGCGCGGCACCGAGCGCTCGGTGGCCCGTCGTGCCGAACTCATCGCCATCGGGCGCAAGTTGTTCGCCGACACCTCGTACGACGCGCTCTCCATGGACGACATCGCCAAGCAGGCGCATGTCGCCAAAGGGCTGATCTACTACTACTTCCAGTCCAAGCGCGGTTACTACCTGGCGATCATCCAGGACTCGGTCGCCGACCTGGTCACGTACGCCTCGAGCGGTCTGGAGCTGCCCCAGGTGGACCGCGTCCACCGCACCATCGACAGCTACCTGCGCTACGCCGAGCACCACCAGGCCGCGTACCGCACGATCGTCAGCGGCGGGGTCGGTTTCGACACCGAGGTGCATGCCATCCGGGACGGAGTGCGCGAGGCGATCGTCGCGACCATCGCCGAGGGCGCCTACGGCCGTACCGACATCGCCCCGCCGGCCCGGATGGGCCTGCTCTCCTGGCTGTGCAGCGTGGAGGGCGCCACCCTCGCGTGGATCGACCGTCCCGAACTCTCCCGCGACACCATGTGCGAACTGCTGGTCAAGACCCTCGGCGGCACCCTGCGCGCGATCGAGGAACTCGACCCGTCCTACCCCGCCCCGGCCCCGGCCCGCCGGGACACGTGACGTGCGCGGGGCGGAGGTCTCGTGGCACCCCCGCCCCGCGCCCCCCGTGGTGGGGGGGCTACTTGATGGCCCTGATCAGCTCACCGTTCACGGTGTCGCCGCTCAGCTCCCAGAAGAAGGTGCCGCCCAGGCCCTGCTGGTTCTTGTAGGTCATCTTGGTCCCGATGGTCGCCGGGGTGTCGTAACTCCACCAGTCGCTGCCGCACTTGGCGTACGCCGTGCCGGCCACCGTGCCGGTCGCCGGGCACTTGCTCTTGAGGACCTTGTAGTCGTCGATGCCCTGCTCGTAGGTCCCCGCCGCCGGTCCGGTCGCCGTGCCGCCGGGGGCCGCCTGGGTGACGCCGGTCCAGCCGCGGCCGTAGAAGCCGATGCCGAGCAGCAGCTTGGCCGCCGGTATGCCGAGCCCCCTGAGCCTGGCGATGGTCGCCGAGGTGTAGTAGTTCGCCGTCGGGATCCCGGAGTAGGAGTTCAGCGGCGAGTGCGGGGCCGTCGGTCCGGTCGAGGCCCAGGCGCCGAAGTAGTCGTAGGTCATCGGGTCGTACCAGTCGACGTACTGCGCCGCGCCTGCGTAGTCGGCCGCGTCGATCTTGCCGCCACCGGTGGCATCGGCCGTGATCGCCGCCGTGACGAGCGAGCCGCTCCCGAACTTCGAGCGCAGCGCCGCCATCACCTTCCTGAAGGCGTCCCGGCCGCTGGTGTCACAGGTGTTGCCGCAGGCGTTCGGGTACTCCCAGTCGATGTCGATGCCGTCGAAGAGACCCGCCCACTTCGAGTTCTTCACCAGGTCGTAGCAGGACTGCGCGAAGGCGGCGGGGTTCTTGGCGGCCTCGCCGAACCCGCTCGACCAGGTCCAGCCGCCGAAGGACCACAGGATCCTGAGGTTCGGGTGCTTCTTCTTCAGCTTCAGCAGCTGGTTGAAGGTGCCGCGCAGCGGCTGGTCCCAGGTGTCCGCGACGCCGTCCACGGACTCGGCGGCGGTGTAGGCGCGGTCGGTCGCCGCGTACGCGTCGCCCATCGCGCACTTGCCGCCGGTCACGTTGCCGAAGGCGTAGTCGATGTGGGTGAGCTTCGCTGCCGAGCCTGAGGTCTCGACGTTCTTGACCAGGTAGTTGCGCTGGTACGTGCCCCATTCCGTGAAATAGCCGACGACCTTGGAGCCGGCCTTCACCTGGGGAGCGGGCGGGGCAGCCGCCGAGGCGGTGCCGGCGCCGGCCAGCAGCCCGGCGCCGAGGACGGCGCAACAGGCCGCGGACAGCAGCGCCCGGAACCGGGAGCGGTGGGAGAGGTGCATCGGGTGTCTCCTCCTGGGGGAGAGGGGAACGCGCGCCGATTGGCATGAACGCGGTAAAGCGTTGGTCATGAACCCTAGGAGGACTAGACCAGTCGGGTCAATGGTGCGGACCAATTTCGGTGCGTTCGGGTGGTGGCTCGGAAATCTGAGTAAGCGGTCGTTAACTGGTGACGGAAGGTCCCCGATCGGGCATACTCACTGCGCAGCCGCAGGTCAGCAGCTTCCGAGACCCGGAGGTGCCCACCTCGGCCGCACCCGACGACAGGCGGAGCCGCCCCCACCCGTGGGCCGCGACCGCCGGTGCCCGACAGGGAGGAGACCGACGCCATGTCCGACCGCGACCCGCAGCCGGTGGAGCGTCAACTGCCCACGGAAGAGGCGAGAGACCTGCTCTCGCTGGTCCGGGACATCGCCCGGCAGGAGATCGCGCCCCGGGCGGCCGAGGAGGAGGACGCCGGACGCTTCCCGCGGGGGATCTTCACCCTGCTCTCCGCATCAGGCCTGCTCGGCCTGCCGTACGACGCCGAGTACGGCGGCGGCGACCAGCCCTACGAGGTCTACCTCCAGGTCCTGGAGGAGTTGGCCGCGGCCCGCCTCACCGTCGGCCTCGGGGTCAGCGTGCACACCCTCGCGAGCTACCCGCTCGCCGCCTACGGCAGCAAGGAGCAGCAGGTCGAGCACCTGCCCGCGATACTCGGCGGCGGCCTGCTCGGCGCCTACTGCCTCTCCGAACCGGCCTCCGGCTCGGACGCGGCCTCCCTGCGCACCAGAGCCGTCCGCGACGGCGACTCCTGGGTGATCAACGGCACCAAGGCCTGGATCACGCACGGCGGCATCGCCGACTTCTACACGGTGATGGCCCGCACCGGCGGGGAGGGCTCGCACGGCATCACCGCCTTCCTGGTTCCCGGTGACGCCCCGGGCCTGTCCGGCGCGGTGCCGGAGAAGAAGATGGGCATGAAGGGCTCACCCACCGCCCAGGTCCACCTCGACGACGTCCGGGTCCCCGACGAGCGCCGCCTCGGAGAGGAGGGGCAGGGCTTCGCCATCGCCCTGTCCGCGCTGGACTCCGGCCGGCTCGGCATCGCGGCCTGCGCGATCGGTCTGGCCCAGGCCGCCCTGGACGAGGCGGTCGCCTATGCCACCGGACGGCGGCAGTTCGGGCACCCCATCTCCGACTTCCAGGGCCTGCGCTTCATGATCGCCGACATGGCCACCCAGATCGAGGCAGGCCGCGCCCTCTACCTCGCGGCGGCCCGGCTGCGCGACGCCGGCCGCCCGTTCGCCCGGCAGGCCGCCATGGCCAAGCTGCACTGCACCGACACGGCGATGAAGGTCACCACGGACGCCGTCCAGATACTCGGTGGCTACGGCTATACGGCGGACTTCCCGGTCGAACGCTACATGCGCGAGGCCAAGGTCCTGCAGATCGTCGAGGGGACCAACCAGATCCAGCGGATGGTCATCGCCCGTCATGTGGCAGGGCCGGAAAGTCGCTGAACTGCCCGCGTGCGACCGTCGGCGCCGCCAGCCTGACCCACTCCGGGTCGTGGCGGCCCGGCAGGGCGCGGCCCCGGTCGGCCCAGATCCGCATCAGCTCGCGGTAGATCGGCGGGTCCTGCGGCGTGGGCGGCGGAAGTGACGAGGCGGGCGGGGGCACGAAGATCCGGCGCTGACGGCCGAGGGCGGAGTACGTGGTCGTCATGCCCGGCCAACGCGGCGCCGCCCGCCCAGGTCACCGGTGCCCCGATTCGCGCGTGAGTTCGCGGGCGTCCGGTTGCGGATCCGGACGCGCCGATCCTGCACCACGGCAGTCCGCGCGCCATGGTGCAGGGCGACCACCGGAGTGCGGTGCGCCGGCTCAGGCGGCCTGACGGCCGAGGACACCGCCGCCGAAGCGCATCGCCGGTACGCGCATCGGGCGGGAGCCCGGGCCGCCGACGTGCGAGAAGGGCTGCGTCCGCCAGTCCAGACCCTGGGGCAGGGTGAGCAGGAGGGCCGTGTCCTGCTCCTGCGGCTCGGCCGACTCGTCCGCGGACGGGGCGTCGGCCGCGGCGCGGCCCGTACCGGCACAGACCGTGAGGCCGAACGGGTTCCACGGCGAGGCGCACAGCGCGTGCTCCGGCAGGAACTCCTCGTCCGCCAGCAGGGCGATGGGCTGCGCGCAGTCCGGGCAGATCACCCGGAACATCTCGAAGGTGTCGTAGGCGTCCGGTTCCTCGGCCTCGTAGAGGTCGGGTTCGACGCCCTCCGGCTCGGGCTCGACGACCAACTGCGGGCGCTTGGGCACGGAACGACCAGGGCGCTTAAGACTCTGCATGGGTACTCCCCCTCGGGCTGGGCCGGGACGGCACTGCGGCCTCGACCACAGCAAGCACTTCCCGTCCGGTCTCGGCGGTAATCACGAGACCGTCACGGAGCCGGTGCGAGGGCTGTGTCCTTCGTCACATGCCATTCGCAGGTGCCCGCTGCGGTGGCTTTGTCCCCCCGCGTGCGCCGCGGCGCGCCCTCCGTGACCTCAGGAACCGGCCATGACCTGCGTCGCCGAGGTATCCCGGGAGATCAGGCGCACGGTAGCTTTTGCGCCATGGAGGAGCTGGACCGTCACATCGTGCAGCTGCTCGTCAAGGACGGGCGGATGAGCTACACGGACCTGGGCAAGGCCACGGGTCTTTCCACGTCGGCCGTGCACCAGCGGGTGCGCCGGCTGGAACAGCGCGGCGTCATCCGCGGTTATGCCGCGGTCGTCGACCCGGAGGCCGTCGGGCTGCCGATGACGGCGTTCATCTCGGTGAAACCGTTCGACCCGAGCGCCCCCGACGACATCGCGGACCGACTGGCCGGCGTCCCCGAGATCGAGGCCTGCCACAGCGTGGCCGGGGACGAGAACTACATCCTCAAGGTGCGCGTCGCCACGCCCCACGAGCTGGAGGAGCTGCTGGCGCGGCTGCGCAGCCTGGCGGGGGTGTCCACGCGGACGACGGTGGTGCTGTCGACGCCCTACGAGGCCCGGCCGCCGAAGATCTGAGCGGTGGGGGCACGTTCACGTGGCCCCTCGTGACCGTGTGATCGGCGTGAGGGGCGAGACTGTTCCCCATGAGTGAGCGCACCGAGCAGTCCCGAACCGTCCTCCTCCGCCGCGGCGAGGTGCACAGCCCCGCCGATCCGTTCGCGACCGCGATGGTCGTGGAGCGGGGACAGGTCGCCTGGGTCGGGTCCGAGGGTGCCGCCGACGCGTTCGCCGACGGAGTCGACGAGATCCTCGACCTGGACGGCGCTCTCGTCACGCCGGCCTTCACGGACGCCCATGTCCACACCACGTCCACCGGGCTCGCGCTCACCGGCCTCGACCTGTCGGGGGCCACCTCGGTCGCCGAGACCCTCGCACTGGTCAGGGACTTCGCCGCCGCCCGCCCGGACGACCGGGTGCTGCTCGGACACGGCTGGGACGCCTCCCGCTGGTCCGGCGGCCGCCCGCCGAGCCGCGCCGAGCTGGACGCGGCCACCGGCGGACGCCCGCTCTACCTCTCCCGGATCGACGTCCACTCGGCCGTCGTGACCACCGCCCTGCTGGACCTGGCCCCGGACGCGGCGACCCGTCAGGACGCGCCGCTGACGGGCGACGACCACCACGCCGTGCGCGCCGCCGCGTTCGCTGCCGTGACGCCCGCCCAGCGTGCCGAGGCCCAGCGCACCGCCCTCGCGCACGCCGCCGCGCTCGGTGTCGGCACGGTGCACGAGTGCGGCGGTCCGAAGATCTCGTCCGAGGACGACTTCACGGATCTGCTGCGGCTCGCGGCCGAGGTGCCCGGCCCCCGGGTCGTCGGCTACTGGGCCGAGGAGAACGCCGACAAGGCGCGGGAGCTGGGCGCGCTCGGCGCCGCCGGTGACCTGTTCGTCGACGGTGCCCTCGGCTCGCACACCGCCTGTCTGCACGAGCCCTACGCCGACGCGGACCACGCCGGCGCCGCCTACCTGGACGCGGCGGCCGTCGCCGCGCACGTCGTCGCCTGCACCGAGGCGGGCCTCCAGGCGGGCTTCCACGCCATCGGCGACGCCGCCGTGACCGCCGTGGTGGAGGGCGTGCGTGCCGCCGCCGAGAAGGCCGGCCTCGCCCGCGTACGCGCCGCCCGGCACCGGGTCGAGCACGCCGAGATGCTCACCCCCGACCACATCGCCGCCTTCGCCGAACTCGGTCTGATCGCCTCCGTGCAGCCCGCCTTCGACGCCCTGTGGGGCGGGGCGGACGGCATGTACGCCCAGCGCCTCGGCGCCGAGCGGGCCCGCGCCCTGAACCCCTACGCGGCCCTCCTGAAGGCCGGGGTCCCGCTCGCCTTCGGCTCCGACAGCCCGGTCACCCCGCTCGACCCCTGGGGAACCGTCCGCGCGGCCGCCTTCCATCGCACACCCGAGCACCGCGTCTCCGTCCGCGCCGCGTTCACCGCGCACACGCGGGGCGGCTGGCGGGCGATCGGCCGGGACGACGCCGGTGTCCTGGTGCCCGGCGCGCCCGCCGACTACGCGGTGTGGCGCACCGACGAACTGGTGGTGCAGGCCCCGGACGACCGGGTCGCCCGCTGGTCCACCGACCCCCGCTCGGGCACCCCGGGGCTGCCCGACCTGACCCCTGGCCGCGCGCTGCCGGTCTGCCTGCGCACGGTGGTCGGCGGCCGAACGGTGTTCGTACGACCGGGCGAGTGACCGGGCCGCATTCGTACGGCCGGGCGAGTGATCTCCCGGGGTGGCGCGGCCGTGATCACCGGCCGCCGCCGCGTCGCGCGACCTGCGCATCCTCCGCTCTGACCAGGGGTTTGAGGGCGTCTGTGCAGGTCAAACGGCTGTTGACAGCCGACGGCAGCAGGCCGGTAGGTTCGGCGGAGTCCACCACCGGACGCCCGACCGGGGAGCAGTTCGCGCACTCGTCGCAGCGCCGCTGGGTCAGGGACGGTGCCCCGCACCGGGGCACCGTCACTGGGAGCCAGGCTCAGCGCCCGCGCCGACGAGGGAATGTTCCGGCCGGTCGGGAGGTGTGACCCGGGTGGGGCCCGGAGCTCAGTAGACAACGGCTTTCGGTCGACCCGCAGCCAGCGGGCCCCAGGTCGGCCCGAAGGGCACCGGGCCCCCATCCGCAGGGGAACGGATCGGCGGTCCGGGGGAACACGGTGTCGAAAGCGCGGATGACGGCCACCCGAAACGGGCATCCTTACCCCGTTCTTGTGCAATCGACACCGCCATACGAATGAGCTGTCACGTCTCCGCAGGCCGTGGCCACTATGGTGGTCCCCTGCGTACGACATGAAGGGGCAGCAGTGAACGACGGCGACGGGACCCTCGCGGCAAAGGCCCAGGGTAGGCAGTTCGGTCCGCTCGGCACGGCCTTGGTGATCATTCCGACCTACAACGAGGCGGAGAACATCAAGCCCATCGTCGGCCGGGTGCGCAAGGCCGTCCCCGAGGCGCACGTTCTGGTGGCGGACGACAACAGCCCCGACGGCACGGGCAAGCTCGCCGACGAACTGGCCGCCGAGGACGACCACGTCCATGTCCTGCACCGCAAGGGCAAGGAAGGCCTCGGCGCGGCCTACCTCGCGGGCTTCCGCTGGGGCATGGACAACGGCTACGGCGTGCTCGTCGAGATGGACGCCGACGGCTCCCACCAGCCGGAGGAGCTTCCCCGGCTGCTGACCGCGCTGAAGGGTGCCGACCTGGTGCTCGGCTCCCGCTGGGTGCCCGGCGGCAGGGTCGTCAACTGGCCGAAGTCCCGCGAGTTCATCTCCCGGGGAGGCTCGCTGTACTCCCGCCTCGCCCTCGACCTGCCGCTGCGCGACATCACCGGCGGCTACCGCGCCTTCCGCCGCGAGACCCTGGAGGGCCTGGGCCTGGACGAGGTCGCCTCCCAGGGCTACTGCTTCCAGGTGGACCTGGCCCGCCGCGCGGTCAAGGCAGGCTTCCACGTCGTCGAGGTACCCATCACGTTCGTGGAGCGCGAGCTGGGTGACTCCAAGATGAGCCGGGACATCCTGGTGGAGGCCCTGTGGCGGGTCACCTCGTGGGGCGTCACCGAGCGGGTGGGCAAGATCACCGGCAAGGGCGGGCAGTCCTAGCGGACTCGGCGCCCGTCCCGGAGTGCGGGCGGCGGCCGCCACCGTCGAGGCCCGGAAACCTGACAGATCCGGCTGATCATCCCCTTATCCCGCGCTGAGCCGGGCCCAGGCACACTGGGTGCATGACGACTGGCGCGCAGACCCCTCCGTACACCGACCGGCCCCGGCGTTCGCGGCTCGCCCGGTATCTGCCGCTGGGCCTCGCGGCATGGCTCGTCCTGGAGATCTGGCTGCTGACCGTGGTCGCCGGCGCGGCCGGCGGCACGACCGTGTTCCTGCTGCTCGTGGCGGGCTTCGTCGGCGGCGCCGTGGTCATCAAGCGGGCTGGCCGACGTGCCTTCCAGAGCCTCAACGAGGCGATCCGGCGCGGCGGCTCCCCGGAGCGCGGCGGTGGCAACGGCCTGATGATGCTGGGCGGCCTGCTCCTCATGATCCCGGGCCTGGCCTCCGACGCGCTCGGCCTGCTGCTCCTGCTGCCCCCGGTCCAGAAGGCCGTCTCCCGCCTCACGGAACGCACCATCGACCGCAGGCTCCGCGCGGCCGCCCCCGGCACCCTGGGCAACGCTTTCCAGCAGGCCCGGATGCACCGCCAGGACGGCCAGGTGGTGCAGGGTGAGGTGATCAGGCACGCGGGCCCCGACCGGGGCGACGAGCCGACGGGGGAGCGGCCGCCGCTGACGCGGTGACCCACCTGCCGCGGTGACCCTCCGCGGTCCCGTCCGGTAACACGAAAACCGAGGGCGCCGTACGTTCACAGAACGTACGGCGCCCTCGATGGGTTGTCGGCTTCCCGTTACACGGAACTATGCGGACTTGCGGCTGTCCCTCGGGTGAACCGCGATGTTCATCGCCCCGGAGCGCAGAACCGCCAGACGCTCCTCGAGGACCTCTTCGAGTTCCTCACGGGTGCGCCGCTCCATCAGCATGTCCCAGTGGGTACGCGCGGGCTTGGCCTTCTTCTCTTCAGGGCCGTCGCCGTCCACGAGGAGTGCCTGGGCCCCGCAGACCTTGCACTCCCACTCCGGCGGGATCTCCGCCTCGACCGAGAAGGGCATCTCGAAGCGGTGCCCCTTCTCGCATGCGTACTCCACGGCCTGGCGCGGGGCCAGGTCGATACCGCGGTCCGTCTCGTAGCTGGTCACCACGAGGCGCGTACCGCGAAGAGCTCGCTCACTCATGAATCGTGCCTCCCGGGCTTGTCGCCCACAGGACAGGTGTCGCTGTCGTCGTCATCCGGTCAACGTCCGGTCGGCGGTAAAGATTCCCGTTCAGGGTCATGCGTCGCCGTCGTAGCCGCCCCTTGTTGTACCCACCAGTGCCCGGTTTGTCACATCTGCTAACAGATGTCACCCAGCGTTTCGGCATCTTTGACGCGCAGTAACGGTACGCCTGGCAGGCCAAACGCGTACACTACCGCCCTTTCGCGTTGAACGCTAAATCTTCCCCGCTCGATCTTCCCTTGGATCTTTACGCTAGATCTTCCGCGGAACCGGGTTGCCCGCCTCGTCGATCGCCCGCCGTACCGGCACCCGCGCGAGCAGCGCGAACCCGATGACGAAGAAGGCCACCAGCGAGATGATCGCAGAACGGTAGCTTCCGCTGAGCTGGTAGGTGATCCCGAACAACAACGGTCCCAACCAGCTCATCCCCCGATCGCTCATCTCGTACGCCGCGAAGTACTCGGCTTCTTTGCCGGGCGGCACGAGATGGGAGAACAGCGAGCGCGACAGGGCCTGGCTGCCGCCGAGGACGAGACCGATGCCGCCCGCGAGGACGAAGAACCACACCGGTGCCCCGGCGGGCAGGAAGTACCCCGCCGCCAGCGTCACCGTCCACGCCACCAGCGACCCCAGGATCGTGCGCTTCGCCCCGTGGACCCGCGCCAGCCGCCCCATTCCCAGGGCGCCCGCCACCGCCAGCACCTGCACCATCAGGACCGCTCCGATGAGCGTCGACTGGCCCAGCCCGAGCTCCTCCGAGCCGTACACGGACGCCTGCGAGATCACGGTCTGGATGCCGTCGTTGTAGATGAGGTACGCCAGCAGGAAGGACAGCGTCAACGGGTGACGGCGCATGTCCCGGACGGTCGCCGACAGTTGACGCAGCCCAGGCGCCGTCGCCCCGGCACTCCGGCCGCCGCGGTCGCGCAGCCGACGCAGCGGCACGAGGGCGAAGGCGCCCCACCACAGACCCGCCGCGGCCAGACAGATGCGGACCGCCTCCGTCTCCGACAGGCCGAAGGAGTCGTGCGCCGAGTAGAGGACCAGGTCGGCCACGAGCACCAGCGAACCGGACGCGTAGCCGAAGGCCCAGCCCCGGGAGGAGACGGTGTCGCGTTCCTCGGGCGCGGCGATCCCCGGGAGATAGGAGTTGTACAGCATCAGCGCCACGGACTGGGCGGCGTTCGCGACGACCAGCAGCAGGCCGCCGAGCAGATAGCGGTCGCCGTCCAGGAAGAACATGCCGGTCGTCGCCGCGGCCCCGGTGTACGCGGCGACGCCCAGCAGACGCTTCTTACGGCCCGTGCGGTCGGCCGCGCCGGCCACCAGGGGCATGAGGACGACCGCCAGGACCACCGACAGGGAGACCGAGTAGGCGAAGAACGAGCCGGCCCGGACCGGGACGCCGAGCGGGTGCACATAGCCGTCGGCGTCCGCCGCGTGGTCGGCCACCGAGGTGAGATAGGGGCCGAGGAACACGGTGAGGACGCTCGTCGAATAGACCGAGCACGCCCAGTCGTAGAAATACCATCCGCGCTGTTCGCGCCGCAGTCCGGCAGCCTCGTCCAAGGCCCCCGTCCGCACGGTCTCCGTGCCCACCCGTGCCCTCGCCCTTCCCGCGGCGCCGCGCGCGTCTCAGACCCAGACGCCCCGGTCCGTCATGACCTCGCGCAGCGTGTCGATGTGATCGGTCATGATGCCATCGACACCCAGGTCCAGGAGCCGGTGCATCCGCGCCGGTTCGTTGATCGTCCACACGTGGACGTGCAGCCCGCGCGCGTGGGCGGCGCGCACGAAGCGCCGGTCCACCACCGGGACCCCCGACTGGGACTCGGGCACCTGGGCCGCAACCGCCGACCGGCGCACCGCCGCGGGCAGCCCCCAGGAGCGCAGTCGCAGCCCGACCACACCACGGGTGCCGAACGAGGTGGCGAGCCGGGGTCCGGCCAGCCGCTGCGCCCGCAGCACCCGCGCCTCCGAGAAGGAGCCGACGCAGACGCGGTCGTAGGAGTCCGTCTTCTCGATCAGGTCGAGAAGCGGGCGGAGGGCCGGCTCGGCCTTGGCGTCCACGTTCCAGCGGACGTCCGGGAACTCCTCCAGCAGCTCCTCGAAGAGGGGCAGCGGTTCGCGGCCCGCCACGCGCGCGTGCCGTACGTCGTCCCACGGCAGGTCGGCGATCCGGCCGGCGCCGTCGGTGACCCGGTCCAGCGTGTCGTCGTGGAAGGCGACGAGCCTGCCGTCCGCGGTGGCGTGGACGTCGGTCTCGATGTACCGGTAGCCGGCCTCCACCGCGCGCCGGAACTGCGCCACGGTGTTCTCCAGGCCGTCCGCGGCCCCGCCCCGGTGGGCGAAGGCGATGGGGCCGGGGTGGTCCAGGTACGGGTGGCGTTTCGGCGTGCTCACTCCGGCAGTATCGCGTGTTCCGGTGACCCCGTGGCAACGACGGTGCTGCGGCCGGATGCCGCCCGGACGGCGAACGCCTTCAGGAACAGCTGCGCGAGCGGCCCGATGGACACGGCGTACAGGAGCGTGCCGACGCCGACGGTCCCGCCGAGCACGAAACCGGTGACCACGACGGCCACCTCGATCCCGGTCCGGATCAGCCGGATCGAACGTCCGGTACGACGGTGCAGCCCCGTCATCAGACCGTCCCGGGGCCCCGGCCCGAAACTCGCCGCGATGTACAGGCCGGTCGCCGCCCCGTTCAGCACGATTCCCGCCGCCATCAGCGGCACCCGCAGGGCGAACCCGTGCACCGCCGGGACGACGGCGAGCGTGGCGTTCATCGCGAGGCCGATGACGAAGACGTTGGAGATCGTGCCGAGCCCCGGCCGCTGGCGCAGCGGGATCCACAGGACCAGTACGGCCGCGCCCACGATGATCGCCACCGTGCCGATGTCGATCCCGGTGTGCCTGGCGAGGCCCTGGTGCAGCACGCCCCAGGGCTCCAGGCCGAGACCGGCCACGACGAGAAGCGCGGAGCTCACGCCGTACAGCGTGAGTCCCACGTAGAGCTGGACCAACCGTCGTGCGAGACGGCCGTGCGTGGACAAGTGGACACCCCCGAGGGGAGAGGTGGAAAAGGTGGCCTGACCCGTGTCACTCTGTGGCTTGGGAGGAAGAGCCATCCATGGCCAATTCGGGGAAGGTGGACTGATTCTCATGGCGCAGTGGACGTCGGCGGTGGGGGCCGCGCAGCTCGCCCGGCTGCTCAACTCGCAGCAGGACCGGCTGGCCGGCCCCGGCACCCGGCGCCCGCCCGCCTACCGCGCGCTGGCCGACGGCATCCGGCTGCTCGTGCTCGAAGGCCGCGTCCCGGTCGCCGCCCGGCTGCCGGCCGAACGGGAACTGGCGCTCTCCCTGTCCGTCAGCCGGACGACCGTGGCGGCGGCCTACGAGGCGCTGCGCGCGGAGGGGTTCCTGGAGTCCCGGCGCGGCGCCGGCAGCTGGACCGCCGTCCCGGCGGGCAACCCGCTGCCCGCCCGGGGCCTCGAACCGCTGCCCCCCGAGGCGCTCGGCTCGGTGATCGACCTCGGCACCGCCGCCCTGCCCGCCCCCGAGCCCTGGCTGACCCGGGCGGTCCAGGGCGCCCTGGAGGAGCTCCCGCCCTACGCCCACACCCACGGCGACTACCCGGCCGGCCTGCCCGTGCTGCGCGCGATGATCGCGGAGCGCTACACCGCGCGCGGCATCCCCACCATGCCCGAGCAGATCATGGTCACGACCGGTGCGATGGGCGCGATCGACGCGATCTGTCATCTCTTCGGGGGCCGCGGCGAGCGCATCGCCGTCGAGTCGCCGTCGTACGCCAACATCCTCCAGCTGATGCGGGAGGCGGGCGCCCGGCTGGTGCCGGTGGCGATGGCCGAGGGGCTGGGCGGCTGGGACGTGGACCGCTGGCGCCAGGTGCTGCGGGACGCGGCACCCCGGATCGCGTACGTGGTCGCGGACTTCCACAACCCCACCGGGGCGCTCGCCGACGACGACCAGCGACGCCGGCTGGTGGACGCGGCGCGCTCGGCGGGGACGGTGCTGGTCGCCGACGAGACCATGAGCGAGCTGTGGCTGGACGAGGACGTGACCATGCCCCGCCCGGTCTGCGGCTTCGACCCGGCCGGTTCCACGGTCGTCACGGTCGGCTCCGCCAGCAAGGCCTTCTGGGCGGGCATGCGCATCGGCTGGGTACGGGCGGCCCCGGAGGTCGTCCGCAGTCTGGTCGCCGCGCGCGCCTACGCCGACCTGGGCACCCCGGTGCTGGAGCAGCTGGCGGTGAACTGGCTCTTCAGCACGGGGGGTTGGGAGCAGGCCGTCGACCTGCGCCGGGCTCAGGCCAGAGAGAACCGGGACGCCCTGGTGGCCGCGGTGCGCCGGGAGCTGCCGGACTGGGAGTTCGAGGTGCCGAAAGGCGGCCTGACGCTGTGGGTCCGGACCGGCGGGCTGTCCGGCTCGCGGCTCGCGGAGGCGGGGGAGCGGGTCGGCGTGCGGGTTCCGTCCGGTCCCCGCTTCGGGGTGGACGGGGCCTTCGAGGGGTATGTGCGGCTGCCGTTCACTGTGGGGGGAGCGGTGGCGGAGGAGGCGGCGGCACGGCTGGCCGCGGCGGGGCGGCTGGTGGCGTCGGGGGCGAGCGGGGGGAGCGAGGGGCCGAGGTCGTTCGTGGCGTAGCGGCCCTGCCGCGACCGGCCTTCCCCGGCCCCCGCCTCAGCCCTCGGCCACCGCGGCTTCCATGGGCGGCGCTCCGGCCTGCTCCACCACCCCGCTGCGCGGCGGCAACAGGGCCAGTACCGCCTCCCGGTCCACCTCGCTCGTCGCGTCGTCGTACGGGTCCGGTGTCGCCGGCACCTGAAGGCGCAGTACCGGCCCGTGCCCCAGCCGGGCGTAACCCCGCCCCGGCGGCACCTGGGCCAACGGCGTGGTGTGCGGCGGTGCCCCCAGCACCGCCGTCAGCTCGTCCGGCAGCGCGGGTCCCAGCACGACCCGCGCGCGCGTGTGCTGTCGTACCGCCTCGCTCAACGTGTCCGCGCTGTCGAGGTGTTCCGCGACCGCCACGGTGACGTTCGCCGCGCGGCCGTGCCGGAGGGGGACCTGGAGGAGCGACTGCGGGTCCTCCTGGCCGTCCGCCGAGGCCAGGTGGACGAACGCGCTCGGGCGGTCCAGCAGGATCCACAGCGGACGTCGGCAGTCCTCCGGCGGAGTGTGACCCGCCTGCCGCGCGAGGTTGAGCGCGATGAGCCGCCGCTCCGTCTCGTGCGCGGCCCACTCCAGGCTGGCCAGCGCCCCGGCCAGGCCGCACTCCACGGCGAGCACCCCGTCCCGGCCGCTGAGGCAGGCGTACTCGCCGGTGCCGCCGCCCTCGACGACGAGCACGTCGCCGTACTGGAGGGCCTGCAGGGCGACGGAGCGCAGCAGGGTCGAGGTGCCGCTGCCGGGCCGGCCCATGATCAGCAGGTGGGGTTCGGTGGAGCGGGCGCCGGTGCGCCAGACGACCGGCGGCACGTCCCGCTGCTCCTCGCCGTACCCGAGCGGGAGCGTGCGCAGGACCTCGGTGGGGTCGGTGAAACCGAGGACCGTCTCGCCCGGCGTGGTGACGAAACGCTGGGCGGCGATGTCGGTGGGCAGCGGGGCGAGGACGGTCACCGTGAGCTGGTTGGCCTCCTCGTCCCACGCGAAGTGGTACTCGCGGCCCCGGCCGGACTTCGCGGTGAGCAGGTGCTCGATCCCCGCGCGGGCCGCGGGGTCGCCGTCCGGGAAGTACGCGGGGTAGCGGATCACCAGCTGGCCGATCCGGCCCGTGTCGTCGAACTCGTGGGCGAGGAAGGCCTTGTCCCACTCCCCGCCGTGTGCGTACAGCGGCGCCGGGTCCTCGGCGGCCGAGAAGTACGGCACCAGGGCCTCGTACAGGGACCGGAGTCGCTCGGTCTGGGACTCGTCGGGGCCCTCCGGCGGGGGCGGGGTGCGGTCGCGGCCCTGCCAGGCGCTCGCCGCCATCAGGGTGATGACGGCGAGCAGTGGTCCGTACGGCACCAGTGCCACGACCAGGACGGCCGAGGCCGCCAGGAAGAGCAGTGGCCCGCGCTTGTCCTTGGGCGTGTCCGCCCACCTGCGCCGTCCGGCCGAGGCCAGCCGGCTCAGCCCGCGGGTGACGGTGATGAGCGGGTGGAGGACGTCGGTGGCGTTGTCGGCAGCCGTCCGGGCCAGCTCCCGGCTTCGGGCGAGCTGCGCGGTGCCGTTGCTCAGAATGCGGGGGAGGGGGCGCCGGGCCACTGCTGTCTCCTGATGGTGCGTACGGGCGGGACGAGCGTCAGAACTTGATACCGCCGAGCAGGCTCGCCAGGCTCTCGCCGCCGGCCTTGATGCTCGGCGCGATGGCCGTGCTGGCGAGGTAGAAGCCGAAGAGTGCCGAGACCGTGGCGTGCGAAGGCTTCAGGCCGTCCTTGCGGAAGAAGAGGAAGACGATGATGCCGAGCACGATGACGCCTGAGATGGAGAGGATCATTGAGATCTCCTGGTGTCGAGGGGGGACAGTCACCATGAGTTCTTCCAGCATCACAGATGGTATCCATACGATTAAAGGTGCAATTGGGTGAATCTCGGTATATTTCACTCTGCTGGTGGATCACTCTCGACCGGAGCTGACCGGATTGCCCGCCCATCCCGAACCAGTACGCTGTCGATTCACTCGTACGTCCCGCAGCACACAGAGAGGCGGTCCCGGCGATGACCGAAGCCCCCGACCCCGAGGTCGTGGAGCTGGCGACCAAGATCTTCGATCTGGCCCGGCAGGGCGGGACCGAGGCGCTCGTGGCGTACCTCGACGCGGGCGTTCCGGCCAACCTCACCAACGATCGCGGCGACTCCCTCGTGATGCTCGCCGCCTACCACGGGCACGCCGAGGCGGTACGTGAGCTGCTCGCCCGGGGCGCCGAGGCGGACCGGGTCAACGACCGAGGTCAGACACCACTCGCCGGAGCGGTCTTCAAGGGCGAGACGGAAGTGATCAGAGTGCTCCTGAAAGCGGGCGCGGACCCGGCGGCGGGCACTCCGTCGGCCGTCGACACCGCGCGCATGTTCGGGAAGGCGGACCTTTTGGAACTGTTTGGTACCCACTGACCCATCTGTTCTGACCAGCTAAAACACACAAAACGGGGGAGGCGGTACAGGGCCGCCGAAATTTCGGTCGCGGCAGGTCGAAGTGCCGAGTCATCATGACGTCGTGATTCACGGACGCGATGGCTGGGCAGGTGTTGCCGCACCGCGCGGGCCGTGATCGGCCCGCGTGGGCCACTGACGAGAGGCAGAGAGAAATGGTCTACAGCAAGCAAGAGACGGCGGGCGCCCCGACGTTGTGTCACGCGGCCAGGTAATGCGTGTTCCCCGGTTGTGTCGACGCTTGATGTGAGGCTGTTTCCCATGTTCGATCCGGTCATAGCGCCCAGCGGTACGCTGCTCGGCCTGCTCCAGCGGGGCCGAGGCGACGGCACGCTGCACGCGCTCACCGCCCCGCGCGCCGAGGCGCTCGCGGCTCTGAACCACTGTGTGCTGAGCGACCCCCGCCACGACTGGCAGGTGGAGAACCGCTCCCTGTACTACGCCCGGCTCTACCTCGACCTGAACGGCGAGCTGGACGCCATCGAGGCACACCTCTTCGATCCCGAGGACGTCCTCGATCCCGAGGAGTCCCGCACCGGCCTCGCGCTGGCCGTGCTCGGGCATCTCGCCTCCTACGGCAGGAGGGACGCCCTCGAACTGCTGCGCAGGTACGCGGCGTGCGGCGCCAACTGGGCCTGGGCCCTGGACGAGCTGGCCCTGCGGGACGACGACGCGGGCCTGCGCGCCCTCGCCGCCCCGGTGCTCGCCCGCTTCGCCGCCGACGCCGAGGGCGAGGCCGAGCTGGCCGCCGCCGTACGGGACGCCTTCGAGCCACGGCCCTGGCGGCTGTGGGCCGAGGACCCCCGCGAATCGATCGCCACGCGCGTGCGTGCCGCGCAGGAGACCGGCTGCTTCGATCGCTGGCAACGCCAGATGCGACCTGCCGGGCCCCGTCCGGGGTGGAGTGTGCGGGCGGTCTTCGAGTGGGCCCAGCAGGGCATCGAGCGGGGTGCGGCACTCCATGTGCCCGCCGCCCGGTGTCTGGTCGCCGTCGCCGGACCCGAGGACCGGCCGGAGATCCTCCGGGCCGCCCAGGACGGCACCGACGGAGCCCGCTGCACCGCGTTGCGCTACCTCGCCGACAGCAACGACCCCGCCGCGCCGGACCTGATCGAGGCCGCGGTGGCCGACGGTACGGCCACCGTGGTGGAGGCCGCCGTCGACGCCTTCGAGCGCATGCGCAGCATCGCCGCCGTCGACCGCGCCCGTGGCTGGGCCCGCCGCCCCGACGCGCTCGGTGCGGCCGCCGGCCGGATGCTCGCCTGCCGGGGCGGCGCCCAGGACAGCGAACTGGTCCTCGCGGCGCTCCGGGAGGCCGTACGCGGGGAAGGCCCGGACGCACCGACCCTCTGGACGCTCGTCGACGGCGCCGGACGGCTCGGCATCGCCTGCGCCGCCCCCGTCCTGCGGCACGTCTACCGCGAGACCGCCTCGTCCCACCTGCGGGGCCGCACCGCCCGCGCCCTGGCCGCCACCGACCCCTCCTTCGCCACCGGCTTCGCCGTCGAATGCCTGTGGGACTGCGAGGAGACCACCCGCGAGATCGCCGCCCGGCACGCCGAGACCGGTGACGCCCGGGTCGTGGAACAGCTCCGCCGGCTCGCCGCCGACCCCGCCGAGGAGGCCGAGGTCCAGACGGCCGTACGCAGCCGCATCGGACCGGACGCACCCGCCATGTGACACGGGACAACGGGGGACACGGCGGCATCGGCATCACGGGAACCACGGGGGACCGTCACACGTTTCAGGTGCGGACGACTGCCCGCCGGGTGAACGAGCGGTGACCGGCAGACCGGCCGGACATGGACACCGGCTGACCCGCTCGGGTGTGCAGAGCAACGCTCATGGGACGTTTAACATCCGGAAAGATCCACTTTGACGCGGCCACGTCCAGCACGGCGACAACACCGGTATGCGTGTCGTCATCGTGACCGAATCCTTTCCCCCCGATGTGAACGGCGTGGCCCACTGCGCGCTCCAGACCGCCCGACACCTCGTCGATCGCGGTCACGCTCCCCTCGTCGTCGCTCCCGCTCCCGCTCCCGGAAACAGGCTCGCCGCGGCCGAAGCGCCCTGCCCTGTCGTCCACGTCCCCTCCCTCCCGCTTCCGGGCTATCCGCAGGTCCGCGTGGCCCTCCCCAGCCGCAGACTCGCGGCCGCGCTGATCGGGCACCGCCCCGACGTGGTCCACCTGGCCAGCCCCTTCATCCTCGGCGTCCGCGGCATGGCCGCCGCCGCCCGGCTCGGCATCCCCGCCGTCGCCGTCTACCAGACCGACCTGGCCGGATACGCGCGTACCTACGTGGGCGCCGGCGAGGCGGCCGCCTGGCGGCGGATCCGGTCCGTCCACGGTGCCGCCGACCGCACCCTCGCCCCGTCCACCGCCTCGATCGGCGACCTGGAGGCGCACGGCGTCCCCCGGATCCAGCTGTGGCAGCGCGGCGTGGACACCGTCCGCTTCCGCCCCGAGTTCCGCGACGAGGCGCTGCGCCGCGAGATCGCCCCGAACGGCGAGGTGATCGTGGGCTACGTCGGCCGTCTCGCCCCCGAGAAGCAGGTCGAACTCCTCGCCGGGGTCTGCGCCCTGGAGGGTGTGAAGGTCGTGATCGTGGGCGACGGGCCCGCTCAGGCCCACCTCACCGAGGCGCTGCCCGGCGCGGTCTTCCTCGGCCGCCGCACCGGCGACGACCTCGCCCGGATCTTCGCCTCGTTCGACGTCTTCGCCCACACCGGCCCCTTCGAGACCTTCTGCCAGACCGTCCAGGAGGCCATGGCCAGCGGGGTCCCGGTCGTCGCCCCCGCCGCCGGCGGCCCCATCGACCTGGTCGACCACGGCCGCACCGGTTTCCTGGTCCCGCCGCGCGACGCCGGGGCCGTACGGGAGGCCGTCGCCTCCCTCGTCGCCGACGCCGGCCTGCGGACCGCGTTCGGCGCCGCCGCGCGGGCCACCGTCGAGGGCCGCACCTGGGCCGCGGTCGGCGACCAGCTGATCGGCCACTACGAGGACGTGCTCGCGGCACGCCGGCCGGTGGTGGCGGCATGAGCGCCTCCCCGTCCGTCCCGCCGGCGCCGCTGCGCATCGTCCGGCTGGCGAACTTCGTCGCCCCCGCCTCCGGGGGGCTGCGCACCGCCCTGCGCGAACTCGGGAAGGGCTTCGTCGCGGCAGGTCACGACTCCGTCCTGATCGTGCCCGGCGAGCGCTACTCGGACCGGGACGAGGAGCAGGGCCGGGTCATCACCCTGCCCGGCCCGCTGCTGCCCGGCACCGGCGGTTACCGCGTCCTCGTCGACAAGCGCCGGGTGCAGACCCTGCTGGAACACCTCGCGCCCGACCGCCTGGAGGTGTCCGACCGCACCACCCTGCGCTGGACCGGCCGCTGGGCCCGGCGCGCCCGGATACCCGCGGTGATGGTCTCCCACGAGACCGCCGACGGCGTCCTGCGCACCTGGGGCATGTCCGAGAACATGTCCCGCCGCACCGCGGACGCGCTCAACGCCCGCACCGCGCACACCTACGCGCGCGTGGTGTGCACCACCGAGTTCGCCGAGCGCGAGTTCGTCCGCATCGGCGCCCGCAACGTCGTCCGCGCGCCGCTGGGCGTCGACCTGGTGAGCCGCCACCCCTCGCTGCGCGACCCCGACCTGCGGGCCCGCTACGCCCGCGAGGACGAGACGCTGCTGGTGATGTGCTCGCGGCTGTCCGTGGAGAAGCGGCCGGGCACCGCCCTCGACGCCGTGGACGCGATGGTGCGGCGCGGGCGGCGGGTGGTCCTGATCGTCGCCGGTGACGGGCCGTTGCGCGAGCGTCTCGAACAGCGGGCGCGGGAGCGCAGGCTGCCGGTCACCTTCCTGGGACACGTCTCCGACCGCGGCACCCTGGGCGCACTGCAGGCGTCCGCGGACGTGTGCCTGGCGCCCGGGCCGGCGGAGACCTTCGGGCTCGCCGCCCTGGAGGCCATGGCCTGCGGGACCCCCGTGGTCGCCAGCGCGTCCTCCGCGCTGCCCGAGGTGATCGGATCCGCGGGGGCCACCGCGGCCGACCGCGGAGAGGCGTTCGCCGACGCCGTGGAGACGATCCTGGAGCGGTCCGCCGCCGAACGCCGGGACACGGCGCGTGCGCGTGCGGAGTGCTTCGGGTGGCGAACGGCCGTGGAGGCGTTCCTCGACGCCCACGACGCGCCGCTGACGTGCCGCCGGGACGAGGACCCGGCGACGGCACCGGCCCGCCGTGTCGTGCCGGAGGGCGTGGCATGAGGACCGTACGGTTCGTGGCGCTCGGGGACTCGCTGACCGAGGGCGTGGGCGACCCCGCGGGCGACGGGTGGCGCGGCTGGGCCGCGCTGCTGGCCGGCGGACTCGCCGCGCAGGACGTGGACTTCACGAACCTCGCGGTCAGCGGGGCGCAGACCCGGGACGTGCTGGAACGCCAGACTCCGGCCGCCCTGGAACTGCGCCCCGACATCGTCGCGGTCGTCATAGGCGTCAACGACACCCTGCGCTGCACCTTCGACATCCACGCGGTGGCCGAACGGCTGGACAAGGTCTACGCCGCCTTCACCGCGTCGGGCGCGACCCTGCTCACGGCCTGCCTGCCCGATCCCGGTTCGATGCTCGGGCTGCCGGGTGCCCTGGCCCGCCCGCTGGCCCGCCGGCAGCGCGCGGTCAACACGGTGGTGCACGCGCTGTCCGAACGGTACGGCGCCGTCCATCTGCACGCGGCGGAGGGCGCCTGGCTCACCGACCGCGCGATGTGGAGCGCTGACCGGCTGCACCCCGGCGAGCGCGGGCACCGGCAGCTCGCCGTCCGCTTCCACGCCCTGCTCGCCCCGTTGGGCAAGGCGACCGGGACGGCGCCGTCGTCCGAGCCCGAGTTCCCGGCGCCGACCAGGAAGGCGAGCCTGCTCTGGCTGGCCACCGCCGGTACCGCCTGGGTGATCAGGCGCTGCCGCGACCTGCTGCCCCAGCTGCTGCGGCTGGCCGTCGACGAGATGTGGCACCGTCGCAAGGGCACCAGCGCCCGTCTGGACCTGAGCGCGTCGGCCGCCGTCTCCGCCGCACTGGCCGCCCTCCAGCCACCGGAGCGCCCGGCCGACGCCGCGTGACGGGGCGCCCGGACGGTTCAGCGGCGGCGTACGGTCACGAAGCGCACCGGGGTGCCCGGGACCGCCTGGGCCGCCGCCGGGAGGTCGGCGGCGCGGACCACCGCGATCACCGGGTAGCCGCCGGTGGTCGGATGGTCGGCCAGGAACACCACCGGGCGGCCGTCCGGGGGGACCTGCACGGCGCCGAGCACCATGCCCTCGCTGGGGAGTTCACCGGGCCGGGCCCGCTCCAGGGCCGGCCCCTCCGTGCGCAGCCCGATGCGGTTGCTCGCCGACGACACACGGTACGCACGCGTGGTGAACACCCGGGCGGCCTCGGGTGTGAACCAGTCGGCCCGCGGACCGGGCGTCACCCGCAGCACCAGCTCCGTCGGCGGGGACGGCTGCGGTACGACGTCCACGCGCGCGTACGGGCCCGCCGGAGTGCCCAGCGGCAGCACGGTGCCGTCCGCCAGCGGTGCGGGTCCGAGCCCGGAGAGCAGGTCCGTGGCCCGGCTGCCCAGCACCTTATCGACGGCGATCCCCCCGGAGACGGCCACATAGCTGCGCACCCCGGACAGCGCCGCCCCCACTTCCAGCAGCTCTCCGGCCGGCACCACGACGGGCGCGCCCCACGCGGCCGGCCGGCCGCCCACCGCCACCGGGCACGGCGCGCCCGTGACCGCGACCACCACCGCGGAACGTGCCCGCAGGGCACAGCCGTCGAGGGTGGTCTCCAGGACGGCCGCCTCGGCCCGGTTGCCGACCAGGCGGTTGGCGAGGGCGGCGGCAGGCGCGTCCAGGGCTCCGGAACGGGGCACCCCGAGATGCGCGTACCCGGGCCGCCCCCGGTCCTGCACGGTGGTCAGCGCCCCGGCCCGTACGACGACCAGCGCACGATCGGTCATACGTCCCCCACCGGTACGAACCGGACCCGTGTCCCCGGCGCGAGCAGCGCGGCCGGCACGCGCGCGTGGTCCCACAGCACCGCCTTTGTTGTCCCGATCAGCTGCCAGCCGCCCGGCGAGGAGCGCGGGTAGACGCCGGTGTACGGCCCGGCCAGCGCCACCGCCCCGGCGGGCACGGCGGTGCGCGGGGTGGCCCGGCGTGGCACGTCGTAGCGGTCCGGCAGCCCGGTCAGGTAGCCGAAGCCGGGCGCGAAGCCGCAGAAGGCGACCGTGAACTCGGTGCCCGCGTGGATACGGGCCACCTCCCGTTCGGTCACCCGCCAGTGCGCGGCGACATCGGCGAGGTCCGGACCGTCGTACCGCACGGGGAGTTCGACCGCGGCCCGCACGCGTGGAGGAGTGCGACGGAATTCTGCGGTGGTCAGCTCGGCGGCCCGGCGGGCGGGGTCGTCGACGCCGTCGAGCAGGACGGTGCGGGCGGCCGGCACGATCTCGCGGACCGTCAGCGAGCCCTCCGCGCGGCGGCGCACCAACTCGTCGTGCAGCCACTGCGCCTCGGTGCCGGAGCCGACCTCCACGAGGAGGGCGTCGTCACCGACGGGACGGACGGTCATCGGCAGCGGGGTGCCGCTTGCCGCTTCCGGGCGCACGCGAAGGCTGTCGCTCCGGGGACGGCCGCCGCTCACGCGAAGGCCGCCACGGTCACGCCCGCGTCCGTGAGCCGTGCGCGCACCCTGCGCGCCAGCTCCACGGCGCCCGGGGTGTCGCCGTGCAGACAGAGCGAGCGGGCGCGTACGGCGATGCGCGCGCCGGAATGCGCGGTGACCGCGCCGGAGCGCGCGAGTTCCACCGAGCGCTCCACGACCGCCTCCGCGTCGCTCACCACCGCCCCCTCCCGCCCGCGCGGGACGAGCGTGCCCTCGTCCGTGTACGCACGGTCCGCGAACGCCTCCGTGACAGCCGGCAGCCCCGCCTTCGCCGCCAGGGCCAGCAACCGCGAACCGGGCAGCCCGAGCACGGGCAGCGAGCCGTCCGCGAGGAGCACCCCGTCGACCACCGCGGCGGCCTGCTCCTCGTCGTGCACCACCCGGTTGTAGAGCGCGCCGTGCGGTTTCACATAGGCCACGCGCGAGCCCGCGGCGCGGGCGAACACCTCCAGCGCGCCGATCTGGTAGGCCACTTCGGCCGCCAGCTCCGCGGGCGGCACGTCCATCGCGCGCCGCCCGAACCCGGCCAGGTCCCGGTAGGACACCTGGGCGCCGATCGTCACCCCGCGCCCCGCCGCCAGCTCGCACACCCGCCGCATGGTGGCCGCGTCCCCCGCGTGGAAACCGCAGGCCACGTTGGCGCTGGTGACGACGGACAGCAGCTGCTCGTCGTCGGTGAGCCGCCAGCGGCCGAAACCCTCGCCGAGGTCGGCGTTCAGATCGATCGAGGTCATGGATCGGCTGTCTCTCCTGTCAGGCCACGCGGAACTGCTCGTCGCGGGCGTCGCTGATGAACATCTGTCCCGGCGCGTGGGTGATGGCGAACGGCGGCCGGGAGGCCGTCACCGCAGCCTGCGGGGTCACCCCGCAGGCCCAGAACACCGGGATGTCGTCCGCTTCGGCGTCCACCGGGTCGCCGAAGTCGGGCCGGCCGAGGTCGTCGATGCCGAGCGCCGCAGGATCGCCGCAGTGTACGGGGGAGCCGTGCACCGCCGGGAGCAGGCTGCTCTCCCGGATCGCGGCCGACAGGTGCTGCGGCGGCACCGGGCGCATCGACACCACCATCGGCCCGCGCAACCGCCCCGCGGGGCGGCACGGACGGCTCGTCACGTACATGGGCACGTTCCGGCCCTGCTCGACATGCCGGATCGGCACCCCGGCCGCGGCCAGCGCCCACTCGAACGTGAAACTGCAGCCGAGCAGGAACGACACCAGGTCGTCCCGCCAGTACGCCCGCACGTCCGTCGGCTCGTCCACCAACTCCCCGTCCCGCCACACCCGGTAGCGAGGCAGGTCGGTGCGCAGGTCCGCGCCCCGCGCGAGGACCGTGCCGGTGGCACCGGCGTCGGTGACGTCGAGCACCGGGCAGGGCTTGGGGTTGCGCTGGCAGAACAGCAGCATCTCGTAGGCCCAGTCGGCCGGCACCGAGATCAGGTTGGCCTGGGTGTGACCGGCCGCGACCCCGGCCGTGGCACCCGTGAGGCCGGCCCGGAAGCGGGCCCGGGCGGCTTCCGGGCGCCACGCGTGCGCGTGCCCGTCGGTCAGGACGACAGGGCGGTCCTCGGCCGAGAGGACGGGTTCCGTGCGCTTCACGCCAGTTCCTTTCCGCGCGTCTCCGGCAGCCCGAGCAGTGCCAGGGCCGCGAGTCCGTAACCGGCCGCGCCGAAGACCAGCGCGCCGCCGACGCCCCAGCTGTCGGCCAGGAAGCCCACCAGGGTCGGGAAGACCGCGCCGACCGCGCGTCCCGCGTTGTACGTGAAGCCCTGCCCGGTGCCGCGCACCTCCGTCGGGTACAGCTCGCTCAGGTACGAGCCGAAGCCGCTGAAGATCGCCGACATGCAGAAGCCGAGCGGGAAACCGAGCACCAGCAGCAGGGTGCCGGCGCTGCCGGGAATGTGCGCGTATGCCAGCACACAGACCGCCGAGAGCAGCGCGAACAGCCAGATGTTGCGCCGTCGGCCCAGCCGGTCGGTGAGGTACCCGCCGGTCAGATAGCCGAGGAAGGCCCCGGAGATCAGGAAGGCCAGATAACCGCCGGTGCCGACGACCGACAGACCGCGCTCGGACTTGAGGTACGTCGGGATCCAGGTCGCCAGCGTGTAGTAGCCGCCCTGGACGCCCGTGGACAGCAGACCCGCGAAGACGGTGGTGCGCAGCAGCCCCGGGGCCCCGGCCGTACCCGGCCGGAAGATCGCCGCGAACGAGCCGCGTGCCGCGCTCCGTTCGCGCGCGGCCGTCGCCTGCGGGGCGTCGTGCACCCGGCGCCGCAGCCACACCAGGAGCAGCGCGGGCAGCGCACCGGTCCAGAACATCACCCGCCAGGCCAGGTCGTCGCCGACGAACGAGAAGACCAGCGTGTAGACGATCGCCGCGAGGGCCCAGCCGACGGCCCACGCGCTCTGCACCGCGCCCAGGGTGCGGCCCCGGTGCCGGGCGCTCGCGTACTCGGCGACCAGGATGGCGCCGACCGCCCACTCGCCGCCGAAACCGAGGCCCTGCAGGGCGCGGAACACCAGCAGGGTCTCGTAGTCGGGCGCGAAGCCGCAGGCCACCGTGAAGACCGCGTAGGTGGTCACCGTGATCATCAGGGCCCGGACCCGGCCGACCCGGTCCGCGAACACGCCCGCCGCGGCGCCGCCGACGGCGGAGACCACCAGGGTGACCGTGGTGAACAGGCCGGTCTGGCCGCTGTCCAGGCCGAAGTACGCCGCGAGCGCGACCATGCTCAGCGGCAGGGTGAAGTAGTCGTACGAATCCAGGGCATAGCCGCCGAAAGCGCCGGCGAACGCGCGCCGGCCGCGGGGGCCGAAGGCGGGCAGCCAGCCGAACGCGCCCTCGCGGGAGGGGTGTCCACCTCCGGCCGGGTGGGTGTCGGAGGTGACGGCTTGGGGTGGCGGGGTCGTGCTCATGGGCACCTCGCAGATGAGGGACGGAGGGTGCGGGGACCGAGCAGTGCGGAGCCGTTCCATGAGGAGCGCGGTGGGGCGCGGTGGGGCGCGGTGGGGCGTGGTGGAGCGTGATCGAGCGCGGAGGAGCGTGATGAGCACCGTAGGGGATTGTTCAACGATCCTTCAATAGCTACGTTGTCTCGTCCTTGGGTCTGCGGTTGAATTCGGGCATGACAGAGCAGCTGACGGGACTGGCCGACGACCGCGCCCTCCTCGGGCGGACCAGCACCGCCGAACGCGTCTCCGACATCCTCAGGAGCCGGATCGCCGACGGCTACTTCCCGCCGGGCACCCGCCTGTCGGAGGACGGCATCGGCGGCGCCCTCGGCGTCTCCCGCAACACCCTGCGCGAGGCGTTCCGGCTGCTCACCCACGAACGCCTGCTCGTCCACGAACTCAACCGGGGCGTCTTCGTCCGGGTCCTGACGGTCGAGGACGTCGAGGACATCTACCGCACCCGCGTCCTCGTCGAGTGCGCCGTGGTCCGCGGCCTCGGCGAGCCGCCGTACGCCCTGGACGCACTGGCGGCGGCGGTCACCGAGGGGCAGTCGGCGGCGGCCGGAGATGACTGGAAAGCAGTGGGTACGGCCAATATCCACTTCCACCGCGAACTCGTCGCCCTGGCCCGCAGCGAACGCACCGACGAACTGATGCGCAGCGTCTTCGCCGAACTCCGCCTGGCCTTCCACGTGGTGGACGACCCCCACGCCCTGCACGAGCCGTACCTGGCCCGGAACCAGGAGATCCTCCAGGCGCTGCGAACCGGTGACCGACACGGCGCGGAACACCTGCTGGAGACGTACCTCACGGACTCCCTGGAACGAGTGGTGGACGTCTACCGCCGCAGGGTCGACAGCGCCCCATGAGTCCGGCCGGTACGACCCTCACTGCTACGGACCACCCGCGGTCGCCCGGCGCTCGTGGCGGAGCCGTCCCGCGTCGTTTGGGCCGTTGTCAGACCAAGGACCTAGTCTGTGCACCGTGACTTCGCCTGCACTGACGGACAGCGTTCCGCCCCAGCTCAGCGCGGGGCCGCGCCCGGCGCCGGGCCCGGCCGCGGACGAGGGGCTGGCGCGGCGGCTGCGCGCGCTCGCCTGCACCGCGCCGCTGCACGACCTGGACGCCCGCAAGGCGAACCTGGCCGGCGAGTACTCGGTGTACGGCATGGCCGAGGTGGCGCTCTCCGCCATCGACCTGGTCACGCTGAACATGGACTTCGACACCGGCGCCGACCACGAGCAGATCGTCGCCCGGCTCATCCCGCGCATCTCCGCCCAGACCCCGCACCGTCCCGCCGCCGAGCACGAGCGGGTGGCCCGCTGGGTCCTGGAGAACCTGATCAACGTCGGCAGCGTCGACCGCGGCTTCCGCGCGGTGTACGGCACCTTCGCGCCCGACGGCTCGTACGTCCGCCGGGACTACGACTTCAAGCTGATCGAGGAGGTGCCGGGCCCGGGCGGCACGGTCTACCTCCGCACGACCGACGAAGCGGTCAACGTCCTGGTCGGCGCCCTCGACACGGACGTCACCAGCGCCCAGATCGCCGCCGAGGTCAAGCTGGAGGTGCTGATCAACCGCGGCCGGCTGGCCGACGCCCAGCTCGCCGCCGAGCAGGCCCGCTACCGGACCGTGCAGTACTCGGAGAGCCTGCGCCGCGCCCTGGAGGCCACCCGGCGCAACGTCCGCGCGGTGGACTGGCTCAACGCCGTGCCCGACATGATCGCCGAGGCGCTGGACCACGTCGCCGACCGGTACCGGCACGAGAACGCGATCCTCACCAACATCCGCAAGGCCCGCGACGAGACCGAGGACGCCGAGAACAAGCGGCGCGCCGCCGAACTCGTCGACATCGTCAAGGACTGCATCCGCCGGCACACCCAGTTGCAGTCGCGACTGCTGGAGGCCGGCCCGCTGTTCCGCGCGGAGCAGGACCGGCAGGCGTTCGCGACGCCCATGACGACGTCCGGGATAGACCTGTACGGGCATCTCGTCGCGCCGGTCCTGCCGTTGCCGCTGGAACAGGCGAGCCGGGTCACCGGGGCGTTCTTCGCGCGGGGGACCGGGCTGCGGACACCGGTCGCGGTGCGGGTGGGCGACCTCGTCGACATACTGCTGACCCCGCCCGTGGAGCGGGAGCACCTGGGTGCGGAGATGCCGGAGCCGGACCTCATCGCCACACCGGACGACAGCCGGTTCAGCGAGTCGCAACTGGCGGCCGCGATGGAACTGCTCGACCTGCCGGCCGACGCGCCGCGGCGGTTGTCGGGGCTGCTGGCCGAGGCGCGCCGCACCGATCCCGAGCTGCCTTACCTGGTGGCTCTGTTGGCGGTGCACGCGGCCAGCCCCGCGGTCGGCACGGCGTACCGGCAGGGTGAGGAGAAGCTGCTGTTCGCCGTGGACGACGGGACGGAACTGGACGATCCCGAGTTCGGCGGGGCGGATCTGATCGTGGGCACCGCTCTGCTGGACGCGGCCGGGATGGCCGCGGACCGGACCGAGGCCGCGTGATGTCGGGTGTCGGGTGTGAGCCCCGAAAGTCCCTCCCAGTTGCTGAGTTCGAGGAGTTGTCGTTGTGAGCGAGTACGTCGAGGCCGAGGTGTCTGCCGGGGCGGCGCCCGCCGCCGTCACGCCGGCCGACGCCGCCGATGCCGCGCGGCTCGTCGCCTTCGGTCTGCAGCCCAAGGTGCAGCCCGCGCGAGACCAGGAGTACACGGAGCTCCTGCGGCGCTACCGGGAGGACCCCGCCTTCGCGCGGCTCGCGGACGCCGTGGCCGCCGGGCTGGGGCTCGTGGTCCTCGAGGTGTCGCCCCGCGCGGGGATGGCGGTGACCGCCGCCGAGGACTCCGTGTTCGCGGTTCGCATGGGCGACTACGCGCGTCGTACCTCCGCGGACGGCGGCGACCGGTTCCTGCACGGGCTCGCCCATCTCGCCGTCGCCGCGCTGGCCTTCCCCCGCCCCGAGGACCTGGCCGACGACGGCTACATCGGACGGATCACGGTCAACGGCGTCGACGCCTTCGTCCGGCAGGCCTGCCGTCGCCTGGAGGAGCGGGCGGAGGAACGGGGGGAGAACACCGACCCGGCCACCGACGCGCCCGGCCTGGAGGCCGCCTGGCGGATCTGGGCCAGGCGGAGCGCGACCGGTGCCACCAAGGACGCCCGCAGGCTCGCCGGTTCCACCACGGGCATCATCGGCAAGGCGGTCGCCTTCCTCACCGACTCGGGTTTCCTCCAGCGCACGGGGGACGACCAGGGCGGCACCTACCGCACGACGGCCCGCTATCAGCTCCAGGTACGGGACATGGCAGGCAGCGCCGCCATGGCCGAACTGCTCGAACTGGGGGTCGTCCCGGTCACCGACGGCACGGCCAGCCTGATGCCCGCCGAGCACACCGAGGACCTGGACCTGGTCGCCGACGCCGGGCTGCCGTTCCACTCCTGATCCTGAGCCCTCCGAACCCCTTTCCCACGTCTTACGAGAGTCCGCCATGTACGAGCTGTCCCGGGTCCGCCTCTACTCCATCGGGCCGGCCGGTGCGCGCTACGCCGACACCGTGCTGGACCTGCGGGGTGTCGGCGAGCCGGTGCCCGACCCCGCCCCCACCCAGGCGGAGTTCTTCGAGGAGGAGCCGGTCGGCCCGCCGCGCCGGCCCGCGCCCGCCGGCGTGCTCTTCCTGGAGAACGGCGGCGGCAAGTCGGTGCTGCTCAAGCTGATCTTCTCGGTGATGCTGCCGGGGCACCGGAACACCCTCGGCGGCGCCAGCTCGGGTGTGCTGCGCAAGTTCCTGCTCGCCGACGACTGCGGGCACGTCGCCCTGGAGTGGCAGCACACGCTCACCGGCGAGTGCGTGGTCGTCGGGAAGGTGAGCGAGTGGCGCGGGAGGCAGGTCTCGAACGACCCGCGGAAGTTCGCGGAGGCCTGGTACTCGTTCCGGCCCGGCCCCGGACTCTCGCTCGACAGCCTGCCCGTCGCCGAGTCCACCGCCGTACGGCCGCCCGTGGAAGGCGCCTCCGGGGCGCAGGGACGGCGTCGCACCATGAAGGGGTTCCGGGACGCCATCACCGAGGCGAGCAAGGTCTACCCGCACCTGGAAGTGCACTGGGAGGAGATCCACGACCGCTGGATCGAGCACCTCGGTGACCTCGGCCTGGACCCCGAACTCTTCCGCTACCAGCGGGAGATGAACGCCGACGAGGGCGAGGCGGCCGGCCTGTTCGCGGTGAAGAAGGACTCCGACTTCACCGACCTGCTGCTGCGCGCCGTCACCGACACCCGGGACACCGACGGACTGGCCGACCTGGTGAGCGGCTTCGGCAACAAGCTGGGGCGGCGTGCCGAGCTGATCGCCGAACGGGACTTCACCGCCGGCTCGGTGGACCTGCTCGGGCGGATCGTGGAGGCCGCCGGGGCACGCGCACGGGCGCGTGACATCCACGCCGGAGCCGAGCGCCGCACCCGCACGCTGGCGCGGCGCCTGTCCGCGCGGGGCGTCGAGGAGCGGACACGCGCCGGCGACCTCGCCCAGCAGGTCACGGCCGCCGCCCACGCCGTCACCCACTCCGAGGACGCCCGCGAGCGCAGCGCCCTGATCGCCGCCGAACTCGCCTACCGGCACGCCTCGCTGGCACTGGCCGTCGGTGAGAAGTCCGCCGCCGCGCAGAAGCGCGAACTGGCCGACGCGCGCACCCTGCACTCCGCCTGGCAGGCCGCCGAGGCCGTGCTGCGCCACCGCGCCGCCGCCGACCGTGTCGCGCGCGTGGCCGCCGCCATCCAGGAGGCCGAGCGCGACGCGGCCCCCGCCCTCGCCGCCCGTGCCAGGGCCGCCGTCGACCTGGTACGCGCCCTGCACGCCGCCGCCGAGAGCGCCGAGCGCCTCGCCAACGAGGAGGAGGAGCGGTCCGCCGCCCTCCAGGAGGTCAGCGACGCCGCCTACCGGGACTCCACCGCCGCCGCCACCGAGGCCCAGCGAGCCCGCAGCGAGGTGGGGCATCTGCGCCAGCGCCTCGGCGAGGTCGAGCAGGAGACGGCCGAGGCGGTCCGCGCGGGCTGGCTCGACGACAGTGCCCCCGACGCCGACCCGGCCCGGGCCGCGCTTGCCGCGAGCGACGCCGAGAAGACGGCCGTGGCCGCCTGGGACACCGCCCGCGAGGCCTCCCGCAAGGCGAGCGAGCACGCCCGCGAGGCGGCCGCCGCCGAGTCCCGTGCCGAACTCACGGCGGCCCGCGCCGCGGACGCGGCGACCGCGGCGGAGCGGACGTACGAGGCCGAGAAGCGGCTGGCCGAGAGCCTTGCGGCGGAGGACCGGCTGGCCGAACTGCTGGGCCTCACCGGTTCCCGTACGGTCATCCCGCGGCCCCGGCACGAGGACGGCGACGACACGCTCGGTCCCGAGGAACTCGATCGGTTCGCCGACGAGTTGCGCGAACTGCTCGACGACGCCGTCGGCTCCGCCGAACGTCACCTGTTCGACCTGCGGACGGCGGCCGCCGACGACTCCCGGATCCTCGGCGCCCTGGGTGACGGCGGTCTGCTGCCGCCCGGACCGGACGTGCTGGCCACCGTCGAGTTCCTCGGCGAGCACGGCATCCCGGCCCTGCCCGGCTGGCGCTACCTCGCGCAGGCCGTCGACCCCGCCGACCACGCGCGCGTGCTGGCCGCCCGCCCCGAACTCGTCGACGGCGTCATCATCACCGACCCCGGCACACACGCCCGGGCCCGCGAGGCACTGAGCGACGCGGCCCTGCTGCCGCGCTCCGCCGTCGCCGTCGGCACGGCCGCCGCCCTGCTCGCACCGACCCCGCCCGCCGACGCCACCCCGGGCGACGTGTTCCTCGTACCGCCGAACCCCGCCATGCACGACGAGCACGCCGCCGACGAGGAACGGCAGGCGCTGCGGGCCCGGGCGACCGAGCGGGACGAGGAGATCCGCACCCTCGCCGCGCGGCTCGGCAAGGACCGCGAACTGGCCGCCCGGCTCGCCTCCTGGCGCACCGGCTGCCCCGCCGGACGGCTCGTGGAGCTGGCCCGGGCCGCCCAGGAGGCGCGCGCGTTCGCCGAGGAGGCCGAGGCCGAGCTGGCCGAGGCGCGGACCGTGCGGGCCGAGGCCGAGGAGGCCGCCGCCGAGGCCGCACAGGTACGCGACGAGCGGCAGGAGGCCGCACAGAAGGCCCGGCGCGCCGCCGACGCCCTGGCCGGCCTCGCGTTCCGGCTGCGCGAGCGGGCCGGCTGGCAGGTCAAGCTCCGTGAACTGGCCGACGAGGCGACCGAGTCCGAGGCCCGCGCCCAGTCCTGTCTGGAGCGCGCCCGCGCCGCCGACGAGGACCGGCGCGGCGCCCAGCGTGCCGCGGACGACGCCCGCCGCACCGCCCGCGCCCTGCGTGCCGAGCGCTCCGAGATCGCCGGCGCCCCCGACGACGTCCCCGACGCGGACGAGGACGCCCCGAAGGCCTCACTGCCCGCCCTGCGCGAGGCCTACCGGACCGCTTCCCAGGTGTACGAGAAGGTCGGCGTGGGCGCCGATCTGCGTGCCGAGCAGGCCCGCGCGGAGAGCGACGACAGCGCCGCCCTCGCCGAGCTGAACCGGCTGAGCAACAAGGTCCGCACCCGCGCGGAGCAGCTGCTCCAGTCACCGGACGGCTCCGACGGCCCCTCCCGGCAGGCCGCCGCCGCCCGCGCGGAGGAGCTGGTGCAGCTCCTGGAGACCCGGATGTCCACCGCCAGCGAGCAGCTCGGACGGCTGCGCGGCGAAGCCGAACGGCACGCCCCGCAGGACGGCGGGGCCCACACCGAACTCCCCGAGGAACTCCAGCCGCGCGACGCCGAGCACGCACAGGCGCTGCTGCGCACGGCGACCGCCGAACTGGCCTCCCGCACCGAGGCGCTGGCCCAGGCGCGGGAGGCACACGCCGAGCTGCTGGCGGCCCACCGAGCGGCCGAGGACGCGGCGAGCGGCTTCGACGAACTCGCGGCCATGCTCCGCGACCTGCTGCGCGAACACACCGCCGAGGACGAGCAGGGGGAGCCGGAGCCCTACCCCGGCAGTCCGGAGGAGGCCCGGCAGTCCGCCGCCGAGGCCCGCAGGTCGCTGCGGGGCTGCGCCGGTGACCTGTCCGCCGCCGAGGCCGCCGTACGGGAGGCGAGCGACGTGCTCGTACGGCACGCCAACTCGACCCGCTACGAGGCCGTACGCACCCCCGCCCGGCAGCAGATCCGCGAACTGCCCGCCGCCGCCCTGCCCGAGCACGCCCAGAAGTGGGCCGACGCCTTCGCTCCCCGGCTGCGGGTCCTGACCGACGAACTGGCCCAGCTGGAACGGAACCGGGACTCGATCGTGGACCGGCTGCGCGGGCTGGTGGAGTCCGCGCTGGCCACCCTGCGGTCCGCGCAGCGGCTGTCCCGGCTGCCCGAGGGGCTCGGCGAGTGGTCCGGGCAGGAGTTCCTGCGCATCCGGTTCGAGGAGCCGGACCAGGCCACCCTCACCGAACGCCTGGGCGAGGTCATCGACGAGGCGACCCGGGCCGCCGTGAAGAAGAACTCCGATCTGCGCCGGGACGGAATGTCCCTGCTGCTGCGAGGGGTCGCGGCGGCGCTGCAGCCGAAGGGCATCGCCGTGGAGATCCTCAAGCCGGACGCCGTGCTGCGCGCGGAGCGGGTGCCGGTGGGTCAGATGGGCGACGTGTTCTCCGGCGGCCAGCTGCTGACCGCCGCGATCGCCCTGTACTGCACGATGGCCGCCCTGCGGTCCAACGACCGGGGACGGGACAAGCACCGGCATGCCGGAACGCTCTTCCTCGACAATCCCATCGGCCGGGCCAACGCCACCTACCTGCTGGAGCTCCAGCGAGCGGTGTCGGACGCGTTGGGCGTGCAACTCCTCTACACGACCGGGTTGTTCGACACCACCGCGCTGGCCGAGTTCCCGCTGGTCATCCGGTTGCGCAACGACGCCGACCTGCGAGCCGGGCTGAAGTACATCAGCGTGGAGGAACATCTCCGGCCCGGGCTGCCGCAGCAGCCCCAGGCGGGTGAGGCCGTGCACAGCGAGATCACCGCCACCCGGATGTTCAGGAAGCCGTCGGCCTGACAGCTCCCTCGTCGACGCGTGGGCGCGGTGTCCTCGCGCGGGGTGCCCTCAGGGGTGGGACAGCTGCCCGGCCTGGCCGCCGCGCCCACGTATCCGCTTCTGTTCGCGCGCGGCGGTACGCTCCTGCCGCCGCGCCGCGCGCCGCTCGCGGCGCAGTTCCCGCGCCGTGCTGCTCGGCTCGGAGACCACGCCGTTGCGCTGGTTCCACACCTGGCGGGTCACCCAGACGTCCACCACGCTCCAGGTGGCCGCCACCGTGCTCGCCACGCTGCTGATCACCATCGGGAACGCCAGCCAGGACTCCGCCATCGTGCAGAAGAACGCCACCATGGCCTGGATCAGTGTCACCGAGATGATGATCAGCGCCCGTACTGCCGCGGTGCGCACCGGGTCCGGCATCCGGTACCGCTTGGCGGGCTCCTCGACCCACAACGGCCGGTACTGCTCGTGCGGTTGCGCCGTCGCGCGCGCCACCGCACCGTCCTCGGGCGCCAATCGCCGCTGAGCCGTCCCTGTCAACGTGTCACTCCCCACCGCCGGCAGAACCTCACCCCGGAGTCCGACGACCCCGGCTCCCCAGTGGCTGCCCGGCTTACGTTGTTTTACGCAGCCCGGATACGGGATTCGGCTCCTGTGGCCGATTCCGCACCCATTGCCCACCAACAAGGACGAACGAACTCGCCCGATGATTCCCGACCAGCGAAAAATTCCGGCCAACTGATCCTTCGTACCGGTCCCGCCCCACTCGCGCGAAGTCGACGCGATCGCGGTGGCAATCTCCCGCAATGCCCGGACAACTCCTCCTGTCCGTTCCCGTCCGTCGGCCATGCCTCGCCGCAGATGCGGAAGTTCACCGTCCAGACCGTTCTTCGAGTTATCCCTGTGGCGGTAGTAGGCTCGCGCCGTTTGTTGACGCACATATGTACCCCCGCCCCGCGGGGGTCGAGCTGGGGGAGGCCATGCGCTTTCGCGGGAAGTCGATCCGCCGGAAGATCGTGGCGCTGCTTCTCGTGCCGCTGGTGTCCCTGACGGCCGTCTGGGGCTTCACCGCCGTCCTCACCGGGCGTGAAGTCAGCCGGCTGTTCCAGGTGTCGGCCGTGGTCGAGGACATCGGATACCCCACCGACGACACCATCCAGGTGCTCCAGCAGGAACGCCGGCAGACCCTCGTCTATCTCGCCGATCCGCGCGCCGCCGACGCGCTCGCCGCACTGCGCCGTACCCGCACCGCCACCGACGATGCCGTCGCCAGGCTTCGCGCGAACGCCCGGAAGGGGGACGTCCGCGACGCGGTGAACGCGGACGACGGCGACCGCCTCACCGCCGTGCTCGACGCCTTCGACGGCATCGCCCCCCTGCGCCGCAGCGTCGAGGCGGGCACTGTCAGACGCTCCCAGGCCTTCGACCTGTACAACCGCCTCGTCGAACCCTGCTACGCGCTGCTGACCAGTCTCGACGGCCTGGACGACGTCGAGATGGAGAAACAGGGCCACGCCCTCGACAACCTCACCCTCGCCAGGGAACTCCTCTCCCGTGAGGACGCCCTGCTCGGCTCGTCCCTGGTGGTCGGGAGGATCTCCCGCGACGAGACCCGTGAGATCTCCGACCTGGTCGCCCAGCGCACCCTCCTCTACGACACCAGCCTGCCGCTGCTCCCGGCGCCGGAACGCGACCGCTTCGACCGCTACTGGAAGGACGCCACCAGCGCTCCGCTGCGGGCTGCGGAGCAGTCCGTCATCGCCCTGGGCACCGGCACACCCGACGACGTCAGTGCGAAGAGCTGGGACACCGCCGCCGGCAGCGCCCTGAAGGAACTGGGCACGCTCGACGACCAGGTCGCCGACGGCTACCAGAACCGCATCCGGCCCGTCGCCGTCGACGTGATCGTCCAGGCGGCCGTGGTCGGAGTCCTCGGACTGGTCGCCGTGCTGTTCTCGCTGATCATGTCGGTCCGGGTCGGCCGCGCCCTCATCCGTGACCTGCGGCTGCTGCGCCAGGAGGCGCACGAGGCCTCCGGGGTTCGGCTGCCGAGTGTGATGCGCCGGCTGTCCGCCGGGGAACTGGTCGACGTCGAGACCGAGGTCCCGCGCCTGGAGTACGACAAGAACGAGATCGGCGAGGTCGGCCAGGCCGTCAACACCCTCCAGCGCGCCGCCGTGGAAGCCGCCGTCAAGCAGGCCGAACTGCGCTCCGGCGTCTCCGAGGTCTTCGTCAATCTCGCCCGCCGCAGCCAGGTCCTGCTGCACAAGCAGCTCACCCTGCTCGACACCATGGAACGCAGGACCGAGGACACCGACGAACTCGCCGACCTCTTCCGCCTCGACCACCTCACCACCCGGATGCGCCGCCACGCCGAGGGCCTGGTGATCCTCTCCGGCGCCGCACCCTCGCGCCAGTGGCGCCGGCCCGTCCAGCTGATGGACGTGGTGCGCGCCGCCGTGGCCGAGGTCGAGGACTACGAGCGCATAGAGGTGCGCCGGCTGCCCCGCGTCGCCGTCACCGGCCCCGCCGTCGCCGACCTCACCCACCTCGTGGCCGAACTCCTGGAGAACGCCACGGTGTTCTCGCCGCCGCACACCGCCGTGCAGGTCCTCGGCGAACGCGTCGCCAACGGCTTCACCCTGGAGATCCACGACAGGGGTCTCGGCATGGCCGCCGAGGCGCTGCTCGAAGCCAACCTGCGGCTTGCCGAGACACCCGAGTTCGAACTCTCCGACACCGACCGGCTCGGGCTGTTCGTGGTCAGCCGCCTCGCCCAGCGCCAGAACGTACGCGTGTCGCTCCAGCCGTCCCCCTACGGCGGCACCACCGCGGTCGTCTTCATTCCCGACGTGCTGCTCACCGACGACGTCCCCGACACCAACGGCATCGGCTTCCGCCTGGACCGCGACCACCTCGCCCCGCAGGCAGAGGCCGAGAGGAGCCGGGCCGCCGCCCTGAGCCAGGTCCCTTCGCACCGGACCGGGACGTCCGCCGCGCCGCTCGACGGGCCGGTCGAGCTGGAGGCGCCGGCCGACCAGGACACGTTGGACGGCTTCCCGGGCGCCCTCACCGGCGCCGACAGCGAACGCGGCGGACTGTTCCACCCCCGCCGCACCCTCACCCGGGCCGGTGACGACCCCGTGCCCACCGTGAGCGAGCCTCATCGGAGCGCGCCCGGGACCGCGGACGCCCTCCAGGACGAACGCCCCGGCGGACCCGTGGCGCTGCCCAGACGGCATGCGCCCAAGCTGGTCAGCTCGCACGGCAAGCCCGTCACCGAGCCGCGCGACCGCCGTGCCGAGTCCGACGAGCCGGAGCAGGCGGGCCCGGCCCGCCCCGAGCCGGGGCGACTCGCCCCGCTGCCGTCCCGCCGCCGCACCGACGCCTCCGGGCACCGCGCCACCGGCTCGGCCGAACGGCCCGGGGAAGACCCGGCGTACCCGTCCGAACCCGCCGGACCGACCGCCCTGCCCCAGCGCGACCGCCGCTCCGAGATCACCACCGGCAGCGGCCCCGATGACTCCGTCCCGCTCCTCGGCGGCACGTCCCCGGAGGCCGAACCCGGCACCCGGCCGCTGCCCAGGCGGGTACGGCAGGCCAACCTGGCCCCACAACTGCGACAGGACCCCGCACGACCCGCCCCGCGCGAACCGGAACCCGTCGAGCGTGACGCCGACGAGGTCCGCAGCCGGATGGCCTCGCTCCAGCGCGGCTGGCAGCGCGGGCGGGCGGAGAACGCCACGGGCGACGGGGCCCGGCAGGGCACAGCACAAGGAACGACTAAGGGGGACGGTCGATGACCGATCCGATGGCGACCGGCCGCGCGGCGACGAACAAGGGTGAGCTGAACTGGCTCCTGGACGACCTCGTGGACCGGGTGGCCAGCATCCGCAAGGCCGTCGTGCTCTCCGGCGACGGCCTGCCCACCGGGGTCTCCAAGGACCTCACCAGAGAGGACAGCGAGCACCTGGCGGCCGTGGCCTCCGGCTTCCACAGCCTGGCCAAGGGCGTGGGCCGCCACTTCGAGGCGGGCAGTGTCCGGCAGACCGTCGTCGAGCTCGACGACGCGTTCCTGTTCGTCACCGCCGCCGGCGACGGCAGCTGCCTCGCCGTCCTCTCCGACGCCGACTCCGACGTCGGCCAGGTCGCGTACGAGATGACCCTGCTGGTCAAGCGGGTCGGCGTACATCTGGGGTCCGCTCCGCGCACCGATCTGCCCGCAGGCGGGTAGTGGGATGACATGAGCGCAGACGGTGAGGGAACAGGTCGCTGGTTCGACGACGAGGCCGGACCGGTCGTCCGTCCGTACGCCATGACGCGCGGGCGCACCACCAGTCCGGCCCAGCACCGCCTCGACCTGATCGCGGTGGTCGTCACGGAGCCCCACGCGGACGATCCCGAGGCCGACCGGACGCTGTCCCCGGAACACGTCGACATCGTGGAGCTCTGCCGCGACGTACCGCAGTCGGTCGCCGAGCTGGCTTCGGAACTCGATCTGCCCATCGGAGTCGTCCGGGTCCTCGTCGGCGACCTCGTCGCCGGGGAACTCGTCCACGTCAACCGGCCGGTGCCGCCGGCCGAGCTGGTGGACGAGAGTATTCTGCGCGACGTGATCAACGGCCTCCGGGCGCTGTGACCGGCGTGGAAGCGGAGTGGTGACGTGACAGGCTGGCAGTTCTGGGTCGACCGCGGCGGGACGTTCACCGACGTCGTCGCCCGGCGCCCGGACGGCCGGCTGCTCACCCACAAGCTGCTCTCCGACAACCCCGCGCGGTACGCCGACGCGGCCGTGGCGGGCGTCCGTGAACTCCTCGCCGACTCCGGCGACCCCGTGGACGCCGTCCGCATGGGCACCACGGTCGCCACCAACGCGCTCCTGGAACGCAAGGGCGAGCGCACCCTCCTGGTCGTCACCCGCGGCTTCCGCGACGCCCTGCGCATCGCCTACCAGAACCGCCCGCGCATCTTCGCCCGCCGCATCGACCTGCCCGAGCTGCTGTACGAACGCGTCGTCGAGGCCGACGAACGCATCGCCGCCGACGGCACCGTCCTGCGCGCCCCCGACCTCGACGCCCTGGCGGCCCCGCTCCGGCAGGCGTACGACGACGGGATCCGCGCGGTCGCCGTCGTCTGCATGCACAGCCACCTGCACCCCGCCCACGAGCGGGCGATCGGCGAGCTGGCCGCCCGCACCGGCTTCCCGCAGATCTCGCTGTCCAGCGAGGTCAGCCCGCTGATGAAGCTCGTCCCGCGTGGCGACACCGCCGTCGTCGACGCCTACCTGTCGCCTGTCCTGCGCCGTTACGTCCGCCGGGTCGCCGACGAACTCGAAGGCGTGCGACTGATGTTCATGCAGTCCAACGGCGGCCTCGCCGAAGCCGGGCAGTTCCGCGGCAAGGACGCCGTCCTGTCCGGGCCGGCCGGAGGCATCGTCGGCATGGCGCGGATGTCGCAGCTCGCCGGCTTCGACCGCGTCATCGGCTTCGACATGGGCGGCACCTCGACCGACGTGTCCCACTTCGCCGGCGCGTACGAGCGGGTCTTCACCACCCAGATCGCGGGCGTCCGACTGTGCGCCCCCATGCTGGACATCCACACCGTCGCCGCGGGCGGCGGCTCGGTGCTGCACTTCGACGGCTCCCGCTACCGCGTCGGCCCGGACTCGGCAGGCGCCGACCCCGGCCCGGCCTGCTACCGCGGCGGCGGCCCGCTCACCGTCACCGACGCCAACGTCATGCTCGGCCGTATCCAGCCCGCCCACTTCCCGCACGTCTTCGGCCCCGAAGGGAACCGGCCCCTGGACGCCGACCTCGTCCGCGCCCGGTTCACCGGCCTCGCGCGGGAGATCCGCGAGCGGACCGGCGACGACCGCTCCCCGGAACAGGTCGCCGAGGGTTACCTGAGCGTCGCCGTCGCCAACATCGCGGGCGCCGTGAAGCGGATCTCCGTCCAGAAGGGCCACGACGTCACCCGCTACGCCCTCACCACCTTCGGCGGGGCCGGCGGGCAGCACGCGTGCCCGGTCGCCGACTCGCTCGGGATCCGCACCGTCCTGGTGCCGCCGATGGCGGGCGTCCTGTCCGCACTCGGTATCGGGCTCGCCGACACCACCGCCATGCGCGAACAGTCCGTCGAGGTCCTTCTGGAGCCCGCCGCCATGCCCGGCGTCCGCAGGACCGCCGACGACCTGGAAGCCGCGGCCCGCGCCGAACTCCGTGCCGAGGACGTCCCCGAGGACCGTGTCGAGGTGACCCGCCGCGCCCAGCTGCGCTACGACGGCACCGACACCGTCCTGACCGTCGAACTCACCGAACCGAGCGCGATGAAACAGGCCTTCGAAGATCGTCATCGCGCCACGTACTCCTTCACCCTCGACCGTCCGGTCGTCGTCGAAGCCCTCTCCGTGGAAGCCACCGGCATCACCCAGCCCCCCGATCTCTCCGCCCTCGCCCCGTACGAAGGCCGTCCCGCCGCCGCGGAGACCGTCCGCCTCCACACCGGCGGCGCCTGGCGCGACGTACCCCTCCACCGCCGCGAGGAGCTGCCTCCCGGCGCACCCGTCACCGGCCCGGCGATCATCACCGAGGCCGGCGCCACGACGGTGGTCGACGACGGCTGGCGGGCCACCGCGACCGACGACGGGCATCTGGTCATGGAACGCGTGGCGGTCACGCAGAGTTCCGATCTCGGCACAAAAGCCGATCCGGTTCTGCTCGAGGTCTTCAACAACCTCTTCATGTCCATCGCCGAGCAGATGGGCGCCCGGCTGGAGTCGACGGCCCAGTCCGTCAACATCAAGGAACGCCTGGACTTCTCCTGCGCCCTGTTCGACCCGGACGGAAACCTGGTGGCCAACGCCCCCCACATCCCCGTCCACCTGGGCTCGATGGGCACCAGCGTGAAAGAGGTCATCCGCCGCCGGGGCGCCTCGATGCGTCCCGGCGACACCTACGCCGTCAACGACCCCTACCACGGTGGGACCCACCTGCCCGACGTCACCGTGATCACTCCGGTCTTCGGGACCGGCGGCACCCCGGTCACAACGGGTGACGGCGGGGAGATCCTCTTCTACGTCGCGTCCCGGGGCCACCACGCCGAGATCGGCGGTGTCGCCCCCGGCTCGATGCCGGCGAACAGCCGCACCATCGAGGAGGAGGGTGTCCTCTTCGACAACTGGCTGCTCGCCGAGAGCGGCCGGTTCCGGGAGGACGAGACCCACCGGCTGCTCGCCGAGGCCCGGCATCCCTCCCGCAACATCCCCACCAACCTCGCCGACCTGCGTGCCCAGATCGCCGCCAACCGCAAGGGCGTCGACGAGGTCGGCCGCATGATCGAGGAGTTCGGCCTCGACGTCGTCCAGGCCTACATGCGCCACGTCCAGGACAACGCCGAGGACGCCGTCCGCAGGGTCGTCGACGCCCTGGACGACGGCGAGTACGCCTACGAGACCGACTCCGGCGCCGTCATCCGGGTGAGCGTCCGGGTGGACCGCGGAAACCGTCGGGCGACCATCGACTTCACGGGCACCTCCGCGCAGCTCGCCACCAACTTCAACGCCCCGTTCTCCGTCGTCAACGCGGCGGTGCTGTACGTCTTCCGGACCCTGGTCGCCGACGACATCCCGCTCAACGACGGCTGTCTGCGGCCCCTGGACATCGTCGTCCCACCGGGTTCGATGCTCGCTCCCGAGCCGCCGGCCGCCGTCGTCGCGGGCAACGTCGAGACCTCCCAGGCCATCACCGGCGCGCTCTACGCGGCGCTGGGCGTCCAGGCCGAGGGGTCCGGGACCATGAACAACGTGACCTTCGGCAACGCGCGCCACCAGTACTACGAGACCGTCGCCTCCGGATCCGGGGCGGGCGACGGATTTGCCGGTGCGAGCGTCGTACAGACCCACATGACCAACTCCCGGCTCACCGACCCGGAAGTCCTGGAGTGGCGGCTGCCCGTGCGCCTCGACGAGTTCGCCGTGCGGCGGGGCAGCGGCGGCGCGGGCCGTTGGCGCGGCGGGGACGGCGCGGTCCGCCGCATCCGTTTCCTCGAACCCATGACTGTCTCCACCCTCTCCCAACACCGTCGCGTCCCGCCGTACGGCATGGCGGGCGGGGCGCCGGGCGCGCTCGGCGCCAACCGCGTGGAGCGGGCGGACGGCACGGTCACCGATCTCGGCGGCAGCGACACGGCGGACGTCGGCACCGACGACGTACTCGTCATCGAAACCCCGGGTGGCGGCGGATACGGACATCCGTCACCCGGCGGCGCGTCAGGAACCACCCTCACCGAGCACGACCCCGTCAACGAATGACCCTCATCAAGCAGGAGAAGAGATCGATGATCTTCGGGCGATCTGAGCGCGGCAAGCCCCCGGTCGAGCCAGTCACGCTCAAGATCCTCGTGGCCGGCGGCTTCGGCGTGGGCAAGACGACGCTGGTCGGCGCGGTCAGCGAGATCAGGCCGTTGCGCACCGAGGAGCTGCTCACCGAGGCCGGGCGGCCGGTCGACGACACCTCCGGTGTCGAGGGCAAGCGCACCACCACCGTCGCCATGGACTTCGGCCGCATCACCCTGCGCGAGGACCTGGTGCTGTACCTGTTCGGCACACCCGGGCAGGAACGGTTCTGGTTCATGTGGGACGAGCTGTCCGAGGGCGCACTGGGTGCCGTCGTGCTCGCCGACACCCGCCGCCTGGAGGACTGCTTCGCCGCCGTCGACTACTTCGAGCGCCGTTCCATCCCCTTCCTCGTGGGCGTCAACTGCTTCGAGGGTTCCGACCGTTACCCGGCGGAGGACATCCGCCGTGCCCTCGACCTCGACCCGGACGTACCGGTCGTGCTCTGCGACGCCCGGGACCGCGGGTCGGTCAAGGAGGTGCTCATCGGTGTCGTCCAGCACGCGATGGCCGCAGCGGCGGCGCACCGGCAGGCCGTCACCACCTGAGCGGCGGCACGGCCCGTACCCCCGTCGACCGGGGTACGGGCCGTGATCCCGGGGGTCACCCGGCGTCCTCGTCGAGCCAGCCGAAGCTCTTCTCCACCGCCTTGCGCCAGTTGGCGAACTCCCGCTCGCGCACCGACGCCTGCATGGCGGGCGTCCATTCGGCGTCCTTCCGCCAGTGCGACCTGAGTTCGTCCAGATCGTTCCAGACCTCGGTCGCCAGGCCGGCCGCGTAGGCGGCGCCCAGGCAGGTCGTCTCGGACACCCGGGGCCGGATCACCGGCACCCCGAGCACGTCGGCCTGGTGCTGCATCAGCAGGTTGTTCCTGGTCATGCCGCCGTCCACCTTGAGGGTCGTGATCCGCACCCCGGAGTCCTGGTACATGGCGTCCACGACCTCCCGCGTCTGCCAGCTCGTCGCCTCCAGCACCGCACGCGCGAGATGTGCCTTGGTGACGTAGCGGGTCAGCCCGGTGATCACCCCGCGCGCGTCCGAACGCCAGTAGGGGGCGAACAGACCGGAGAAGGCCGGCACGATGTAGGCGCCGCCGTTGTCGTCGACGCTCGCGGCCAGGGTCTCGATCTCGTCGGCGGTGCGGATGATGCCGAGCTGGTCGCGGAACCACTGGACGAGCGCGCCCGTTACGGCGGTCGAACCCTCCAGGCAGTACACCGGTGCCTCGTCACCGATCCGGTAGCCCACGGTCGTCAGCAGTCCGTTCTTGGACGCCACCGGCCGGCTGCCGGTGTTGAGCAGCAGGAAGCTGCCCGTTCCGTAGGTGTTCTTCGCCGTGCCGACCTCGTAGCAGGCCTGCCCGAAGACCGCTGCCTGCTGGTCGCCCAGGGCGGAGGCCACCGGCACCCCGGCGAGCCGGCCGACGGCGGTGCCGTACACCTCCGCGGAGGATCTGATCTCGGGCAGGACCGCCGCGGGGACGTTCATCGCCGCGAGGACGGCGGGGTCCCACTGGAGGGTCTCCAGGTTCATCAGCATGGTGCGGCCCGCGTTGGTGACGTCGGTGACGTGCCGGCCGCCGTCGGTGCCGCCGGTGAGGTTCCAGATCAGCCACGAGTCGATGGTTCCGAAGGCGATCTCGCCGCGCTCGGCGCGGCCCCGGAGCCCCGGAACGTTGTCGAGCAGCCAGGCCGCCTTGGGCCCGGAGAAGTAGCTCGCCAGCGGCAGCCCGGTCTGCTCGCGGAACCGGTCCTGGCCGTCGCTGCCGCCGAGTTCGTTGCACAGGGCGGCGGTACGGGTGTCCTGCCAGACGATCGCGTTGTGCACGGGCTTGCCGGTGGCCCTGTCCCACAGGACCGTCGTCTCGCGCTGGTTGGTGATGCCGAGCGCGCTCAACTGCTCGGCACGCAGATGCGCGTTGGCGAGCGCCCCGGCCACCACGGCCTGCACCTTGGACCAGATCTCGGTGGCGTCGTGCTCCACCCAGCCGGGCTTGGGGAAGATCTGGCGGTGCTCGCGCTGGTCGACGGCGACGATCGCGCCGCCGCGGTCGAAGATGATGCAGCGGCTCGACGTGGTGCCCTGGTCGATGGCGGCGACGTACTTCTCGGCGGTGTCCGGCATGGCTACCCCTTGATTGCTGGGTCCGGAGGCTGCGGTGGTCGCTGGGTCCTGGGGCTGCGGTGGTCGCTGGGTCCTGGGGTTGCGGGTGAAGGCGGGGGATCAGAAGGCCACGTCGTAGAGGAGACCCGCGAGTGCCCCGCCGATCGGCGGGCCGACGACCGGGATCCAGGCGTAGTCCCAGTCCGAGGTGCCCTTGTGGGGGATCGGCAGGAGGGTGTGCACGATCCGGGGACCGAGGTCGCGCGTCGGGTTGACGGCGTAGCCGGTGGGCCCGCCGAGGGACAGCCCGATGCCGACGACGAGCAGGGAGACGATCAGGACGGCCGTGCCGATGACTTCGCCGACGAATATGTCTCCGTTGCTCATGGCGGCTCCCAGGGCGCTGGCCGGGGGACTGGCCCGGCGCTTAGAGCAGGAACGGTTCTTTGGCGACGTCGGGACAGCCCGGGGCGCAGTGCCTGATTACGCCGAGTATGTACGGCGATGTCGACCGACACCGGAAGTTTTCACCGGCGTCCAGGGAGCGTCAAGGTCGCTGACGGCAACGATGACGGGCAATCGCAGGGGAGCAGTTCTCACGGTTCCAGCACCGCGTACCCGGCCTGGGCCGGATGCGAGCCCGAGCCGCGCCGGATCTCGTACCCGGGCGACCCCGCCCGCCCCAGCACCCAACTCGCCCCAGGCAGCGCCTTGGCGGCCTTCTTCAGCGGTGCCAGACACGCGGCCGCCTGCCGGTGGTCGGCCACACTGCCCGGAGGGCAGACGACGGTGGCCAGGGACAGCGTGACGGGACGGCCGGCGGCCGACCAGGGTGCGTCGAGCACCGCCTCCAGCGGGGCCAGGCCCGTCTCGTCGGCGAGCACCAGGAAGTCGTCGCCGCCGATGTGCCCCACGCGCGCGTGCCCGACGACGGCCTCCTGTACGGCCCGTCCCACCGCGCGGATCAACTCGTCGCCCGCCGCGAACCCGGCACCGTCGTTCACCAGTTTGAAGTGGTCGATGTCCAGCCAGCTCAGCGCGACGACCTGGCCGTCCGCGATCCACCGGTCCGCCTCGACCGTGATCGTGTCCGAACCGGGCAACCGCGTCAGCGGGTTGAGCCCGGCGGCCTCCTCGACCCGGGACTCGGCGAGTGCCCGCAGCAGGTCGGCGAGGTGAACGACGCCCACACAGCGCCCCAGCCGGTCGACGACGGCCACGTCGTCGGAGGCGCGGTCCCGGCCGCCGACGGCCACCACGTCCAGCACCTCCCAGGCGGTCGCGTCGACGCCGACGGTGCGGGGTGCGTCGCCCAGTTTGAAGGCCGGGCGGTCGGCGTACAGGGCGTGTCCGTAGCGGCCGGACATCGACAGCAGGAAGTGGGAGCGGTGCACCGACCGCACCGGGGCGCCCGCCTGGTCCACCAGGAGGACGCCCGAGACGTCCGGGGACCCGGTCAGCAGCGTCCGCACCTGCGATGCGGACGCGGTGACCGGCAGCAGTGCGGCAGGCCGTACGAACTCCCGCACCGACGGCCCGGAGCGCGGCCGGGACACGGTGGTGGCCGAGGACGGCGGAACGTACACGCCGGCCACCGGGATCCGGGCCGGCGGTGCGAACAGTTCGCCCTGGCCCAGCTGCGCCCCGGCCGACAGGGCCGCCGTGTACTGGAGTTCCGTCTCGACGCCCTCGACAGCCAGGAGGGCGCCCAGTTCCTCGCACAGGGTGCGCATCGCCCGGACCGCGGCGGGTCGGCCGAGCAGCGAGGCGTCCAGTTTGAGCAGGTCGGGGGAGAGGTCGGTGAGCAGTCGCAGGGGCACGTCTCCGTCGCCCACACCGTCCGCGCAGATCCGGAAGCCCTGGCCGCGCAGGGTCGCCACGGCCTCCAGCAGGGACCGCTGCGGCACGTGCGTGTACGGCGGGACGACGTCCAGGGTGACCTCCCAGGGCATCCGGCCGGCTTGGCGGACGGCCTCGGGCAGCGGGCCGATGCCGCCCAGGTCGGCGAGCGTGGCGGCGAAGACGTTGATGTGCAGCGGCAGGAGGGTCTCCGTGCGGGCCGCCGCCCGGAAGGCCAGCACGGCCAGCCTGCCGTCGACCTCGGGGTCGCGGTGGGCTTCGGCGAGGATGTCACCCGTCTCGGGGCGGGCGAGGATCTCCAGTGCGGCGACCCCGCCTGTCGTCAGGTTGACCACCGGCTGGAAGGCGAAACGGAGAGCATCCGTCCAGGAGAGCACGGGAGCATGATGACCCCCTGGGAGTGCGCCCAGGGGCAGTTCATGAGACGTTCACGCATCATTCCGGGGTGGTCACGCAGTGTGCGACTTCTGCCGTCACACCGGTCCCGTCAGGCCACCGCTATCACGGACGAACCGTGCCCGAACAGCCCCTGGTTGGCCGTGATGCCCACGCGCGCGTGGACGACCTGCCGGTCTCCCGCCGCGCCTCGCAACTGCCAGGTGAGCTCGCAGACCTGGGCGATCGCCTGGGCCGGCACCGCCTCTCCGAAGGAGGCGAGGCCGCCGCTGGCGTTGACGGGTATCCGGCCGCCCAGCGCCGTCGAGCCCTCCCGCAGCAGCTTCGCCGCCTCGCCCTCTGCGCACAGACCCAGATCCTCGTACCACTGCAACTCAAGTGCGGTGGACAGGTCGTACACCTCCGCAAGGGACAGCTCCTCGGGGCCGATGCCCGCCTCCTCGTAGGCGGCGCTCGCGATCGACGCCCGGAAGGTCCGCTCCGGGGGGTCGACGGTGGCGGCCGAGTCCGTGGCGATGTCCGGCAGGTCCAGCACCGTGCTCGGATAGCGGGGCGTGACCGTGGACACGGCCCGGATCCGCACCGGCCGCCGCGACCCGTGCCGGCGGGCGAACTCCAGGCTGGACAGCACCAGCGCGGCCCCGCCGTCGGAGGTCGCGCAGATGTCCAGCAGCCGCAGCGGATCCGCGACCACCTGGGAGGCGGCGACCTCCTCGGGGGTGACCCGCTTGCGGTAGCGGGCGTACGGATTCGCCGCCCCTGCGGCCGCGTTCTTCACCTTGACCAGTGCGAAGTCCTCGGGGGTGTCCCCGAACACCGCCATCCGCCTGCGCGCGTACAGCCCGAAGTAGGCCGGATTCGTCGCTCCGAGCAGCCTGAAGCGCAGCCAGTCGGGATCGTCGGGACGCTCTCCTCCGGCGGGCCGGAAGAAACCCTTGGGCGCCGCGTCCGCGCCCACCACGAGCACCACGTCGGCGAGCCCCGCCAGGATCTGTGCCCTCGCCGTGGCGACGGCCTGGGCTCCGGAGGCGCACGCCGCGTACACGCTCGTCACCCGGGCCCCCTGCCAGCCCAGCGCCTTGGCGTAGGTCGCGCCCGCGACATATCCCGGATAGCCGCCACGTACCGTGTCCGCGCCCACGATCGAGCCGATGTCCCGCCACCGGAGCCCCGCGTCCTCCAGGGCGGCGCGGGCCGCCGCCGTCCCGTACTCGACGAAGCCGCGCCCCCACTTGCCCCAGGGATGCATGCCCACGCCGAGCACCGCCACGTCCGCCGTCACCGCGCCACCCCCGTCGGCCGCCAGTGCCAGGTGGTCCAGGTCGTCTCCGCGTCCTCGGCCAGCACTCCGGGGACGACCTCGACCGCCATGCCCACCGTCAGATCGGCGACGGTGACCCCGGGAACCGCCTGTCCCAGCACCACGATCCGCTCGGACTCCAGCTCCACAGCGATCAACGCGTACGGTTCCCAGGGAAGTTCCGGATCGCTCACATAGGGTGACGGAGGCCGGTATCTGCTGTCGGTGAACGACCAGATCCGCCCCCGCGGAGAGAGCGGCACCTCGGTCAGATCGCCGCCCTCGCACGCCGGGTTGCGGCAGTGGACGTCCTCGCGCGGGAAGAAGACCGTGGCGCAGGCGGCACAGCGGGTGCCCAGGAGCCGGAAGGAGTCCCCCTCGCCCGTGAACCAGCCGTCGACCGCAGGCATCCGTGTACGCGACAACGCTCCTCCAGGGCTACAGATCTGACGGAACGTCAGAAGTGTGCCACGGGCCGCCGGAATTGGGCAGACCGCGCCGCCGGACGTCGACGCCCGGGTCGACCTCCTGATCACTCGGCGACACTTCACTTCCGGAAGAAGACGTTCCGCTGACCGTGAGACGACACCCTCGTGATCGGATAAAGTCCGCGCGTGGCCGAAAATCAGCACCCCCTTGCCAACTCCGCTCCGGACTCGCACTGTTCGAGCTGTGGAGCGACCTACGGAGAGGGCATCTCCGGCTGGCCCCGCACCTGCGCGGCCTGCAACCACACGGCGTACCGCAATCCGCTGCCGGTGGCGATCGCCCTCCAGCCCGTGTACGACACGAAGGGCACCGCCCTGGTCGTCATCACCCGCACCGTCGCCCCCGCGCGCGGAGGCGTCGCGCTGCCCGGCGGTTACGTCGACGACCGCGAGGACTGGCGGCACGCCGTCGTCCGTGAGCTCAAGGAGGAGACGGGCATCGACGCGGCCGCCCGCGACGTGCGCCTCGTCGACGCCATGAGCTCACCCGACGGGCACCTGCTGCTCTTCGGCCTCCTCCCGGAACGTCCGGCCGAGGGCCTGCCGCCGTCGGGCGCGACGGACGAGACGGAGGGCTGGCACCTGCTGCGCCGACCCGAGGAACTCGCCTTCCCCCTGCACAGCGTCGCCGTACGCGCGTGGTTCGAGGGCCGTTACTGAGCCCTCCGGTTCATCCCAGCCCCCTGACGCACACGGGGCGGGACGGCTCGCCGACGCCGTTTCCCCCCTCGCGCCGGACCACCACCTGCCGACCCTCCCAACGGGCGACGTAACGCTCTACCTCCGGCTCCTCCCAGCCGTCGCCCGCGTCCGGCACGACCAGCCCGCCGCCCGTCCGCCCCCGGACGGGCGCCCACACCTCCAGCCGCGTACGGCCGTCCTCGCCCCGCACGGGAAGGACGGCACCCGCGCGCGCGAGCACCGGAACCCGGGACAGCGGCGCGTCCACGAGCACCTGCCCGGGACCCTCGTACGCCTGCTCCGACAGCGTGTCGTACCAGCGCCCACGGGGCAGTTGCACCGCACGCCGGTCCGTGCCCGGATCGAGCACCGGCGCCACCAGCAGAGCGTCGCCCAGCAGGAACGCGTCCTCCCGGTCACGCAGTGCCCGGTCCTCCGGCGCACCCCACCACAACGGGCGTACATAGGGCGCGCCGGTGCGTCTCGCCAGATGCGCCAGCGTCATGAAGTACGGCAGCAGGCGCCGGCGTTCGAGGAGCGCCGCGCGCGCGTGCTCCAGCACCTCGGGCCCGAACTCCCACGGCTCCCGGCGCCCCGCCCGCACGTCGGCGTGCGTGCGGAACAACGGCAGGTACGCGCCCAGCTGGAACCAGCGCAGGAACAGCTCAGGCGACGGACTCCCGTCGAACCCGCCGACGTCCGGGCCCGAGTACGGCACCCCGCACAGCCCGAGTCCCAGAACCAGCGACAGGGACGCGCGCAACCCGGGCCAGCCGGTGGCGACATCACCGGACCAGGTGCCGCCGTAGCGCTGCATTCCCGCCCAGCCGGAGCGCGAGAACAGGAAGGGGCGCTCGCTCGGCGCCGCCTCCCGAAGGCCCAGGTAGGCCGCCTGGGCCATGCAGAGCGCATAGACGTTGTGCGCCTCACGGTGGTCGCCGCCCCGGCCCTCCAGAGCGTGCCGCGACGAGCGCGGCAGCGTCGACTCGCCGAAGGCGTTCAAGGACGTCGGCTCGTTCATGTCGTGCCAGAACCCGGCGAAGCCCAGCGCCAGCCGCTCCTCGTACAGAGCACCCCACCACGTGCGCACGCGCGCGTGCGTGAAGTCGGGAAAGACGGACTCCCCGGGCCACCCCACCCCCTCGACCGGCCGCCCCGACGCATCCCGCACGAAGGCGTCCACGGCCGTCCCGCCGTCATGAACCGCGTAGCCCCGCTCCGACCTCACCGCCGGCTCCACGACGGACACCAGCCGGATCCCGTCCCGCCGCAGCTCCTCCGCCAGCGTCGGCAGCTTCGGGAAGCGTTCGCGGTCGACGGTGAACACCTGATGCGCGTCATAGTGGTCGACGTCCAGATGGACGGCGTCCAGTGGCAGATCCCGCTCCTGGTAACCGGCGACGATCCGCCGCACCTCCTCCTCGCCGCCGAAGCCCCGGCGGGCGTGGTGATGGCCCAGCGCCCATGCCGGCGGAAGGGCCGGCGGCCCCGTGAGCGAGGCCCAGGTGTGCAGCACGCGCGCGGGGGTGCCCACCATCACCCAGCAGCGCAACGGGCCACCGTCCATTCGCAGTTCGCTCCGTCCGGTCCGGTCATGACCCGAACCAGCCCCCTCCTCACCCTCCCGGAGGGTCACCGTCCCGTCCCACGAGGTGTCGTGGAAGACCAGGTGCGCGGCGGCGTCCGCCACCACGAACTGCACCGGCATGGTGATGTACAGCGGATCGTCACCGGGCCCGAAGGCGTGCCCGGGGTCGGTGTTCCACAGCCGATAGGACCCGTCCCGCAGCCGGGGCCCCGAGGCCCGCCCGCCCAGACCGAAGAACCGCGCGTCCGCCGCCACCTCCGAACGCTGCACCCAGCGCGCCGCACCCCCGGCCACCGGCTCCCACCACCGAGGCGGCAGGTCCCGCCGCAGCATCACCCCACCCGGAGTGCACACCTCCACCGCGCCGTGCCGCGAGACACTGACCGTCGCCCGCTCCGCCACGACCCGCCAGCCGCCGTCCGTGTCCGGTTCGAGCACCGCCCGCGGATCGGGCTCAGGACCGCGACCCGCGAGCCCGTACGACGGTGCGGGCCCCGCCCCGTCCCAGCCCCAGAAGACCGCACCGTTCACGGCGACCATGATCCGCAGCTCGGACCGGCTGAAGCGGATCACCCCGCCTCCGGGGCCCGGCTCCGCGCCCTGCACCGGACCGGGCACCCGGGCCCGCTCCGCCCCCCGCGCGGGCAGCCCGGCCGCGTCGATGCGCCTCCTGCGCCACGCGGCCCGTACGGTACGCAACCCCAGAGCCGCCTTCCTCGAACCGACCACTCTCACCGAACGCACCAGGTCACGACCGTCCATGCTGCTCACCCTGCCACTCCACGCTCCACACATGCGCGCCGTTCAACTGCCGTTCACCCGTGCCGGGACCACATCTTCACGACACGGACCATGTGGAGCGCGCCCTGGTGCAGAAGTCGATCACATGGCATCGTCCCTGTCAGCCGCGTCACGCGCACACCCCCGCCCGTGCGCGTCCCACGCACACCAGCGCAGAAGCCCGGGAGCCGCCCCATGTCGACCGCGAACCCCCAGCCGCTCTGGCAGCCCGACCCGCAAAGGATCGCGCAGGCCCGCATCACCGCGTTCCAGTCCTGGGCGGCGGCACACCACGGAGCACCCGCCGACGGGGGCTATCCGGCCCTGCACCGCTGGTCCGTCGACCACCTGGACACCTTCTGGAAAGCCGTCACGGAGTTCTTCGACGTACGGTTCTCGACCCCCTACGCGCGCGTGCTGGGCGACCGCTCGATGCCGGGCGCCGAATGGTTCCCCGGCGCCACCCTGAACTACGCCGAGCACGCCCTGCGGGCCGCCGGCACGCGCGCCGACGAACCCGCGCTCCTGCACGTCGACGAGACCCACGAACCCCACCCGGTCACCTGGGCGGAGCTGTGCCGCCAGGTGGGCTCCCTGGCCGCCGCGCTCCGCGCCCTCGGCGTCCGCCCCGGCGACCGCGTCAGCGGCTACCTCCCGAACATTCCGCAGGCCGTGGTCGCGCTCCTCGCCACCGCCGCCGTCGGCGCCGTCTGGACCTCCTGCGCCCCGGACTTCGGCGCCCGCAGCGTGCTGGACCGCTTCCAGCAGGTCGAACCCGTCGTCCTGTTCACCGTCGACGGCTACCGCTACGGCGGCAAGGAACACGACCGCCGCGAGACCGTGGCCGCACTCCGCAGCGAACTGCCGACCCTGCGCGCCGTCGTGCACATTCCGCTGCTCGGTACGCCGGCCCCCGAGGGCGCCCTGGACTGGGCGGCCCTGACCGCCGCCGACACCGAGCCCGAATTCGAGCAGGTCCCGTTCGACCATCCCCTCTGGGTGCTCTACTCCTCCGGCACCACCGGCCTGCCCAAGGCCATCGTCCAGTCCCAGGGCGGCATCCTCGTCGAACACCTGAAACAGCTCGGCCTGCACTGCGACCTGGGCCCCGAGGACCGTTTCTTCTGGTACACCTCGACCGGCTGGATGATGTGGAACTTCCTCGTCTCCGGCCTCCTCACGGGCACCACGATCGTGCTGTACGACGGCAGCCCCGGACACCCTGACATCAGCGCCCAGTGGCGCGTCGCCGAACGCACCGGAGCCACCCTCTACGGCACCTCCGCCGCCTACGTGATGGCCTGCCGCAAAGCAGGCGTCCACCCGTCCCGGGACTTCGACCTCTCCCGGGTGCAGTGTGTCGCCACCACCGGCTCCCCCCTGCCGCCCGACGGCTTCCGCTGGCTGCACGACGAGGTCCGCGACGACCTGTGGATCGCCTCCGTCAGCGGCGGCACCGACGTGTGCTCCTGCTTCGCCGGGGCCGTCCCCACCCTCCCGGTCCACACCGGCGAACTCCAGGCACCCGGCCTGGGCACCGACCTCCAGGCCTGGGACCCGCACGGCAACCCCGTCGTCGACGAGGTCGGCGAACTGGTCGTCACCAACCCGATGCCCTCCATGCCGACCCGGTTCTGGAACGACGCTGACGGCAGCCGCTACCACGACAGCTACTTCGACACCTATCCGGGCGTCTGGCGGCACGGGGACTGGATCACCGTCACGGCACGCGGCTCGGTCGTCATCCACGGCCGCTCCGACTCCACGCTCAACCGGCAGGGCGTACGGATGGGCTCGGCCGACATCTACGAGGTCGTCGAGCGCCTGCCCGAGATCAGGGAATCCCTCGTCATCGGCATCGAGCAACCCGACGGCGGCTACTGGATGCCCCTCTTCGTCCACCTGGCGCCCGGGGCGGCCCTCGACGAGGCCCTGCTGAACCGCATCAAGCAGGCCATCCGCGAGCAGCTCTCCCCCCGGCACGTCCCCGACGAGATCATCGAGGTGCCCGGCGTCCCGCACACCCTCACCGGCAAGCGCATCGAGGTCCCGGTCAAGCGCCTTCTCCAGGGCACGCCCCTGGAGAAGGCCGTCAACCCGGGCTCCATCGACAACCTCGATCTGCTGGGCTTCTACGAGGACCTCGCCCGCAAGCGCATCTGAGCTCCTCGCCGAGGCGATCAGCCGCCGTAGGTGGCCTCGGACTCGCCCAGTACCGAGGCGAAGTCCGAGGCCAGCCGTACGGCGTCGACCGGCTCAAGCCCCGCGGTCGATATCCGGACCCCCGGGCCGGCCGAAAGCCTGAAACGCGCGCCCGCCGCGACCCACCATCCGTACGAGCGCAAACCGTTCACCACGGCCGACTCGTCCCGCACGGGCACCCACAGGTTCATCCCACTCGCCCCGTGCGAAGCGATACCACGCTCGGCCAACTCTCCCGCGAGCGTTTGTCGGCGTACCGCGTACGCCGCACGCGCGCGTGCCACCAACGCGCGCGTGTCCGCGTCGGTCATCAGGCCGAGCACCGTCTCCTGCAGCAGATGACTGACCCAGCCCGACGTCAGGAGCAGCAGACCGTCGTGACGCGCGAGCGTCGTCGCATCACAGGCGGCTGCCGCCCACCGCAGGTCGGTACCGAGGAACTTGCTCACGGTCCGCACATGCACCCAGCGCGCGAGGCCCGCGCCGACCGGCGAGTGCAGCGGGGCCTCGGTGACCGAGGAGGCGTGATCGTTCTCGACCACCAGGACGTCGGGCTCGGCCCGCAGCAGCTCGGCCAGGGCGTCCCGGCGCGCGGCCGAGAAGCAGCCGCCGTACGGATTCTGCGCCCGGGGGCTGTACACCACGGCCCGCACACCCGCGCGCAGGGCCGCGGCCAGACTGTCCGGACGCATTCCCTCGTCGTCCACGGCAACCGGAAAGGTCCGCAGCCCCAGCGCCGGGACGAGGTCGAGCAGGTGGTGATATCCGGGGTCCTCCATGGCCACGGCGTCGCCGGGCCGCAGCTCCACGGAGAGAACGCGGGCGATCAGGTCCAGCGCACCGTGCGCGAACGTCACGTGCTCCACCGGGAGGCCGTCGGGCCGCAGCCAGTCACGTACGGCTTCCTCCAGCCGCGCGAGCCGCGGCGCGGAACGGTGAGACCGGGCGCCGGGGGACAGCCGTGAGGGCGGCACCAGACCCGGCAGCAGGGCCCCGTCGGGATGCCCGCCGGCCAGGTCGCGGAGCCCTGGGGGCACTCTGGGCGGCCGCCTTGACGCCACCGCCGGAGCGGGCGCCACCACGGTGCCACCACGCCCCCGCGTGACGACGATCCCGCGCCGCCTCAGTTCCTTGTACGCCGTCGCGACCGTGCCCGGGCTCACCCCCAGCTCCTCCGCGAGCCGCCGCACCGGCGGCAGCGGCGCCTCCGGCGCCAGCTCGCCCTTGGCCACGCCCTGTTCGACGGACGCGGCAATCCCCTTGGCCGTGGACCCAGTGATCCCATATTGTATTGCCACGTTGGCAAGTATGTATCAGTACATAATTTCCGGCAAGGGGGAGCAGTGCAGACGACGCCCGGCACGATGCCACGACCGAAACGCATACCCGGAGGCCGCGACGGGAGCAGAATGCTCGCCATCGCCCTGATCGACCGCATCGGCAGCGGACTGTGGGCGTCGGTGTCGGTGCTCTACTTCACCTACGTCTCTGGTCTCTCCCTACCAGAAGTCGGCACCCTCGCCGCCGTGTCGGGCGCCATCGGCATCGCGGGAGCACCCCTGGGCGGCCGCCTCGCCGACCGGCTGCCCCTCACCCGCGTCCTCACTGCGTGCCAACTCCTGCGCGCACTCGCCTCCTTCGCCCTCCTCACCACCGACGACTACACCCTGCTGCTCGCCATCTCGGCCGTCGGCGCCCTCGGCGACCGCGCCGCCAACGTCCTCACCAAGCTGTACGCCACCCGCGTCGCGGGCCCCGAACGAGTCCGCTACCAGGCCCTCAGCCGTACCCTCGCCAACGCAGGCTGGGCCCTGGGGGGCCTGGCGGCCGCGGCAGCGCTCGCCCTGGGCGCCACCACGGCCTACCGCTGGCTCCTGGCCGGCGATGCCGTCTCCTTCGTCGCCATAGCACTCCTCACCCTGCGCTGCGGCGAACCCCCCTCGGCCTCCCGAGTCGTGACCGGCTTCAGGGCCAGGCCCCGCACCCCGAACCCGCCCGGCCCCTGGCGCGACCGGACCTATCTCGCGTACGTCGCCACGGACACCGTCCTCTTCCTCGACGACGCCGTCTTCAAAATAGGCCTGCCCCTCTCGATCGCCCACAGCGAGCACGTCCCGCACGGCCTCGCACCCCTGCTGCTCGTCCTCAACAACGTGCTGGTGGTGGCCCTGCAAGTGCCGCTCGCCCGCTTCGGCACCAGCAGCGAGGCCGCCCGTCGGCTCCTCGTCCCGCTCTCCGCCGCCTTCGCCCTCGGCGGCACCGCCATGGCCCTCTCCGCCACCGGCAGAACCCCCACCGCAGTCCTCCTGCTCACCGCCGCGGCCACCGCCTTCACCCTCGCCGAGATGCTCCACGCCACCATCTCCTGGGAACTCTCCGTCGCCCTGGCACCCGCCACCGCCCAGGGCGCCTACCTCGGCGTCCACGGACTCGCCCAGTCCGCCCAGCGCAGCATCGGCCCACTCGCCGTCACCGCCGCCATCGCCGTCGGCCCACTCGGCTGGTCGGCGTTCGGCGCCCTCATCGCGCTGACCTGCGGAATTCAGCACCGAGTCGTCCGGGACCGGCTTCCACGCCCTCGATTGTCAGCGGCGCCGGTTACTGTGAGTGAGCATTGATCGACCGCACACAGGGGGAAACCATGGCGCGCACCGACCACCGGGGCATGCGACGCGTCCTGCGCCGCGAGATCGCCGGCACCATCGGCCTGCTGACCGACGAACACGACTTCCGCGCCATGCGGCGCTACCGCACCTTCACCTTCGACGACCACCCCACCTACCTCCACCAGATCGAAGCCCTCCTCAGGACCCGCGCCTCCGAGGGCACCCACACCACACTCGCCCTGTTCGATCCCGAGGAATACGCCGAGTTCTGCACGGACACCGGACTCGACCCGGACCACCCCGCGAGCCGCACCCGCTTCACCGCCGAACTGGCCGCCACCGGCGCCACCATCCCCTACGACGGCCGACCCCTCACCGATCTGGTCCCGGCCCTCGTCGACGAGGCCGTACGCCAGGCCACCTGGGAGTACGCCAGTACCCTCCTCGCCCGGCTCGGCCCCTGCCCCACCTGCGGCGAGGACGTCGGACGGGCCGCCTTCACCCGCGCCTCCCACCTCCTCACCCGCATCCTCGACACCGCCCCGCCCGGTGACCGGCACCTCGTCTGCAGCGTCTCCGGACCACCCGAAACCCTCGTCACCGTCCTCCACGCCGACCAGAATGCCGACGGCACCACCGATCTCGACGAGGCCGAGACCCTCGAATTCACCAGCGTCCTCGCCCTCGGCCTCGCCACCCGCAGCCCCGGCGGCCTCGTCATGCGCACCAGCGCCCGGGGCAACCCCGACCGCGTCTACGGCTGGCGACTGCGCGGAGACACCCTCGCCCCGCTGACCGCCGGAGAAGTCTTCGACGCCTACTGCACAGACATCGAATCCGGCGACCTCATCTCCCCGGAATCCGACGTCGACTACTGCGCCCCGCCCGACCTGGGAGGCCAGGACACACCACCGGGCCACCACCACTGAAACGCGCCAGAGGCGCCCCACCCGCAGGTGGAGCGCCCCTGGAAAGAGAGCCGGCGGTCACGACAGCCGACGGCCGCACCCGGCTACTCGCCCGACAGCACCGCCTGAGCCGCCGCACGCGCCTGGTCCGCGCTGTCGGCAGCACGCGCCGCCGCCGCGGCCCGCTCGCACTGGGCCACTGTGTACTTGGCGAGCATCGACCGGACATAAGGAATCGACGCCGCACCCATGGACAGGGAGGTGACACCCAGACCAGCCAGCACACAGGCCAGCAGCGGATCGGACGCGGCCTCACCACACACACCGCAGCTCTTGCCCTCGGCCCTCGCCGCCTCCGCGGACAGCGCGACGAGGTCGAGCAGTGCGGGCTGCCACGGGTCCTGCAGCCGGGACACCGCACCCACCTGACGGTCAGCGGCGAACGTGTACTGCGCCAGGTCGTTGGTGCCCAGCGACAGGAACTCGACCTCCTGGAGGATCGAGCGCGCCCGCAGCGCTGCCGACGGGATCTCCACCATCGCACCGAACTTGGCCCGCAGCCCCGCCTCCCGGCAGGCATCCGCGAACGCCTTGGCATCCGCGCGGTCGGCCACCATGGGCGCCATGACCTCGAGGTAGACAGGCAGCCCCTCCGCCGCCTTCGCCAGCGCGGTCAGCTGGGTCCGCAGCACCTCGGGGTGGTCGAGCAGCGTCCGCAGCCCGCGCACGCCCAACGCCGGGTTCGGCTCGTCCGCCGGGGTGAGGAAGTCCAGCGGCTTGTCGGCACCCGCGTCCAGCACCCGCACGACCACCCGGCCCTCGGGGAACGCCTCGAGCACCTGACGGTAGGCCTCGACCTGCTTCTCCTCGGAGGGAGCGTTCTTGCTGTCGTCCAGGAACAGGAACTCGGTACGGAACAGACCCACGCCTTCGGCACCGGCCGCCACGGCCGCCGGCACATCCGCAGGTCCGCCCACGTTGGCCAGCAGTGGCACCTTGTGCCCGTCCGCGGTGACACCCGGCCCGGTCGAGGCGGCCAGCGCGGCCTTGCGCTCGGCGGCCGCCGCCTGCAGCTCCGCCTTCTTCTGCGCGCTCGGATTCACGAAGATGTCGCCGGTGCTGCCGTCCACGGCGATCATCGTGCCCTCGGCGAGCTCACCCGCGCCGGGCAGTGCCACGACCGCCGGCACACCGAGCGCCCGGGCCAGGATCGCGCTGTGACTCGTCGGGCCGCCCTCCTCGGTGACGAAACCGAGCACCAGCGCCGGATCGAGAAGCGCCGTGTCCGCCGGCGCCAGGTCCCGCGCCACCAGCACATACGGCTCGTCGCTGTCCGGGACGCCCGGCATCGGCACCCCCAGCAGCCGGGCGACGATACGATTCCGCACGTCGTCCAGGTCGGCCACCCGGCCGGCGAGGTACTCGCCGGCGCCGGCCAGTAGCTCGCGGTACGCGGCGAACGCGTCGTACACAGCCCGCTCAGCGGTGCTGCCGACGGCGATCCGGCGCTCCACGTCGGCCATCAGCTCAGGGTCCTGGGCCATCATGGCCTGCGCCTCGAGCACCGCCTGGGCCTCGCCGCCGGCCAGGTTGCCGCGTGCCATCAGGTCGGCGGCCACCGCCTCCACCGCCTGACGAGCCCGACCCTGCTCCCGTGCGGCCTCTTCCGCCGGGATCTGCTTGGCAGGCGGCTCCAGCACCGCCGTTCCCATGTGCCGAACCTCGCCGATCGCCACACCGTGGCTCACGCCGACGCCTCGCAGCGTTGTCTCCATCTCACCCGTCTCCGATAGTGCGGCGGGTCCCGCCGCCGCGATGGTTGTCGTGGTGGTCGGCCTCTCCGTCATACGGCGGGAAGTCGACCGGGTCGTCAGCTCCGGACGAGTCAGTGCCAGGCGAAGAGACTGTCCCCGGCTTTCACATCGCCGTCCTCGCGAAGCTCGGAGAGGGAGTCCGCCGTGGCCTCGAGCGCCACGACGGGGCACACCGGGGACTTGCCGGCGGCCTCCACCTCGGCCGGGTTCCAGCGGATGACGCCCTGGCCACGGGTCACGGTGTCGCCCTTGTTGACCAGCAGCTCGAAGCCCTGGCCGTTGAGCTGCACGGTGTCGATGCCGAGGTGGATGAGCACGCCGTGGCCGTTCTCGTCGACGACGACGAACGCGTGCGGGTGCAGGGAGACGATGACTCCGTCAACGGGCGCCACGACCTCGGAAGGCTCGCGCGCGGGGTCGATCGCCGTACCCGGGCCGACCATGGCCCCGGAGAAGACCGGATCGGGCACGGCGGCCAGTCCGATGGCGCGTCCTGCCAGCGGGGACGTCACGGTGGTCATGGGAAGCCTCCCAGGAGTGGAGCTGCTTACGGGCCGTCACTACCTGTCCCGGACGGCCCTGAGCAGCAGCGTATGTCATGTGAAGTGGCGGTTCCGCATGGAAGCTACCACCTAGTGGTCTAGACCACCAGGGTAAGGGATTTGCATGGGCTCCGAAGCTCCGTGTACAGTCGTACTCCTGCTTGGGGCCAAGCGGCGCGGCAATGCGTACTAGGTCAGCAGAAACCAAATTCTTCAGATCCTAACTTCGGATCATCTTCCGCATGTCTGCGGGAGGGTGGTCAGGAGGCCGGAAAAACACTGATAGAGTTTGGAACACCGAAGGGAAGCCCGGAGGAAAGCCCGAGAGGGTGAGTACAAAGGAAGCGACCGTTCCTTGAGAACTCAACAGCGTGCCAAAAGTCAACGC